>NZ_JACVBF010000019.1:0-145842 GCF_014852195.1 Ensifer sp. ENS08 | reverse complement strand
CGCGGAAATCGACCCACATATGCGAGAGTTGGTGGGTGAAGAGCGGTCCCGAATAGAGCAATTCGCGCCCGTAAAGGTTCCGCCAGTCGTAGCTTGCGGTGTAGGCCGCATAGGCTTCCGGCGGGAGCGGGTGGGTCGGTGAGCCGAGGCCGAGGATGTAGAGGAGCAGGCCCTCGTCGTAGCCACGCCAGCGATAGGGGATGAAGCCGCTTTCCGGCCGCCAGCCGTGGGTGAGCGTCAGCCCGTGATCGCAGGCCCAGTTCCAGTCGGCCCGTTCATAGAGCGCGTTTGCCACCCTGCGGATTTCAACTTCTTCGGCGCCATCGCCGTCGAAATAGGCGGCCACCGTCAGAGCACCCGCGAAAAGAAAGGCGGAGTCGATCGTCGAAAGCTCGCACTCCCAAACGCGCCTGCCGGTCTCGATGTCGAGGAAGTGGTAGAAGAAGCCCTTGTAGCCGGAGGCGTCGGGTTCCGGTCCCTGCGGGCACTCCAGGAGAAACTGCAAGCGCCGACGCGCGATCTTTGCGGCAAACTTGCGGATGACGATGCCGCGCTCGACCAACACCGGGATCGTCGCGAGCGCCATGCCGACCGCGGCGATGCTTGCGGGCGCGTCTTCCTGCGTCTTGTCACGGACCAGGCCGTTGTCCGGGTTGGTGCAGTGGAGATAGTAGAGCAGCGTCGTGAACTGCAACCGGGCAAGATCCTGCTCGGTCGGCATGCGGTTCAGTTCGGGATCTGTCGACAGCAATCCCGACATGGTTAGGCCACCACGAGAAGGACGTCGTGATCTCGTCCGTCATCCACAAGTGGAACACTTCGGTCAGCAACCTTCTTACCATCGAGGCTCAGTGCATAGTGGTCTTTTGCTCGTTTGGTATCTCGGCTCACCTTGATGCGGTAAGTCGACCTTCCATGGCGAAAATCCACGTCGAATGTTGACCACCCGACGGGAATGCATGGCTCGACAAAAAGCCGGCGGCCCTGACGTCGAATGCCGAGAATGGCCTCAAGGCCGACCCGGTACAGCCAGCCCGCAGATCCCGTATACCACGTCCAGCCACCGCGGCCGGTGTGAGGAGCGGCGCCATAAACGTCGGCACTGACAACGTAGGGCTCGACCATGTAGCGGTCGGTGTCTTTGGGTGACAGGGCATGGTTGATCGGATTGAGCATGCTCCAGAGTTGAAATGCCCGATCGCCATCCCCCAGCAATGCGGTCGCCAGCGCCACCCACGTGGCCGCGTGGGTGTACTGGCCGCCGTTCTCCCGAATTCCGGGCACATAGCCCTTTATGTAGCCGGGCTGCAGCGAGCCCTTGTCAAAGGGTGGGTCGAAAAGCTGTATCAAACCGTTATCGGTACGAACGAGCCGTTCCCAAACCGCGCGCATTGCCTGCGCGCTACGCTTGGCATCTGCAACACCCGAGATAACTGCCCAGGCCTGTGGGATCGCATCGATCTGGCACTCGTCATTCAACTGGGACCCGAGAGGCGTGCCATCGTCGAAGTAGGCGCGGCGATACCAGCCGCCATCCCAGGCGTGGGTCTCCAAGGACATGCGCAGGGTCTCGGCGCGCTCTTTGCACCATTTGGCTCGTTCCTCATCAGCCATCGCCGAAGCGATGGCTGCAAAAGATTGAAGGACCGTCAGAAAGAACCACCCGTTCCATACACTCTCGCCTTTGCCTTCCGCGCCGACTCGGTTCATGCCGTCGTTCCAGTCGCCCGTTCCCATAAGCGGAAGCCCGTGGCTGCCTAGCCTCAGACCTCGGTCCAGCGCTCGACAGCAGTGCTCATAGACGGTCCCGCTTTCCTGGCTGGCCGGAGGCACCTCGTAGCGCTCCTCCTCATCGTCCGTTAGAGGCGGCGAGACGAGGAAACGAACCTGCTCACTCAGGAGCCCATAGTCTCCGGAGACCGATACGTAGTGATGGACGACGTAGGGCAGAAAGTAGAGGTCGTCCGTCATGCGTGTGCGCACGCCGGCACCCGATGGCGGATGCCACCAGTGTTGAACGTCTCCCTCGGAAAACTGGCGCGAGGCGGCTCGAAGAATGTGCGCTCGCGCCTCATCGGGTGCGCAATGGACGAGGGTTGCCACGTCCTGGAGTTGGTCGCGAAATCCGTAGGCGCCACCGGACTGGTAAAACCCTGTTCGCGCCCAGATACGGCAAGCCAACACCTGATAGAGCAACCAGCGGTTCATCATCAGGTTGAAGGCTATGTCTGGCGTTCGAACCGTGACGGAGTTCAGCAGCTGATCCCAATATTGTGAAACGACTGCCAGCGCCTTCCTGGCCGCCTTCGGTTCGGCATGTTCGCGCACGAGCCTGTGCGTTTCCGCGCGGTTTTCGGCCTGCCCGAGCACGAATACCAGCTCGACGGTCTCGGACGGTGGGACTGAAACGCTGACCATGAGGGCCGCGCAGGGGTCGAGCAGAGAGCCGGTATGCCCCCCGAGATCGAAGCCTTCCAATCCCACCGGCTGAGCGATGGAACCGTTTCTGCCGAGGAACGCGCGCCGATTACATGTGAACGACCGGACAGGCGCGCTTGAAGCGGCGAATGCGAGCGTGCCGGAAAAATCGCCCTTCCAGATGTTCCGGGCAACGACGGCACCAATCTCGCTGTCAAATTCGCATTCGACCCGGGACTGCGCGCTTTCGCGCAGTGTGCCGAGGACCCATTCAACGAAATAGGTGGCGGTAAGGCGGCGAAGTCGTTTTCCGTCGTTGCGAATGGCAAGACGGATGACCTTGATCGCTCCCGCGGCCGGGACGTGCACGGTCATTTCATGGTGCAGTGGCCCGCGACTGCTTTCATAACACGTGTAACCTTGGCCATGCCTCGTTCTTGTGGTCGATGCCTGGCCGAGCGGCAAAGGTGTCGGCGTCCACAGCTCGGCGGTCTGTTCATCTCGCAGGTAGACAACTTCACTCGGCGGGTCCGAAACCGGGTCGTTTGACCAAGGCGTGAGCCTGTTCAATTGGCTGTTGCCCGCCCAGGTGTAGCCAAGGCCGCTATCGCTTGTCAGGCAGCCAAACGCGCTATTGGCAAGGACGTTGCACCACGGTGTTGGCGTCGCGTCGCCTGCGATCACATATTCGCGCCCGTCTTTGGTAAACCCGCCGCGGCCATTCCAAAAAAGCAGGTTAGCTCGTGGTGCCTCGTGACGCTTTTCGTGCGAGACAGAGACATTCGTCATGGTCTTGTTCGTGGAAAAAGTGGTGGTCGATCTCGCCGAAAGTTGATCCGCAAGGGATCCTTGGCTGCAACAAAGGACGAGGCGCGCGGCGGCCGTGATCGCATTTTCTGCATCGGACGAGACACTCGCCCTGGGTGGGAAATGAATCCCCCCGGTTTTGCCGAGGGTTTGCTCCACATGGACCGCCGCATCGGCGCTCAGCTTTAAGCTTTCACTGGCCTGCCTTTCATCAAGGACCGCGAGATCGAAAGGAAATCCGCGACCGGCAAGGAATGCGTGGGCATTGATGACATTGTCGACGAGGGATTCCTTATCTGTTTTGTCGATACGCAGCAGAAGAATTGGGACGGCTCCCGACAGTCCCGCCGATCCCAAGTCGTCGCGGTTCAGTCGTCTTGTGTCGGGTGTGCTGCCTTCCCTTAAGCCGGCAACACCGAATGCCAGATATGCTAGGAGCCGGTCGTAGACGGCCAAGTCTTGAAGAGACGGGGACCAAGGCGGGTCTTCAGTGTGTTTCTCCCTCTCTTGTAACGCTTGACGCGCGGCGTCGATATGAGTGAAGCGGCTGGCTATTGTGGTAGCGCCTGCCTCACTGTCCGCTGCGCCTGTCACGAATGCGATCAGTTCCGTTCCGGAGGGTTCCAGATCGACTGTGCGGCGCATGCTGAAGATAGGGTCGAGCACGGGACCCGTCGTCCCAGATAAGCGGCTCCCCGGCCCCAGAGCGCCAGGATTTGAAGGCGTCCGCCGTCGGCCAAGAAATCTGTAGCGGTCCGTTTCATATTCCACCGCATGGACTTGGCGGCTTGACGCAGACACATGTACCGCCCAGATGGGGCGCTCCGATGCGCTGCGCGGCCTGCGCCGTGCGAACAATGCGCTTGTTTCGGTATCGAACCAGGTTTCGATGAAAAGCTTGGCAAATGCCGGATGTGCGCTATCGGCGCTTCGGCCATTCAGGCAGACTTCGCAATAGCTTGTCAGTTCAAGCTTTCGCGCTTTCTCACCTTTGTTGCTGAGTTTCAGCAAGCGCACTTCAGCATCGCAGTCCTGTGCAACCGACACCACCCATTGAATTTCGATGTCTCCGAGCAAACAGCGATACTCGGCACGATCTCCGTGAAACGTGTGTTCGTAGATCGCCTCCGGATGGCAAATCGGCTGCCGGCCAATCGTCCAGACCTCGCCGCTCTCAAGGTCGCGGACGTAGCAGAACTGGCCCCAGCAATCGCGCGTGACGTCCTCACGCCAACGCGTGATGTCGAGGCCGCGCCAGGTTTCATACCCGGCGCCGGCCTCTGTCAGAAGGACGTTGTAGTGCCCATTCGAAAGCAGGGTCGTGTCAGGAGGCACGCCTGCCAGACGTGTCGTACTGATGTCGATCGTGTCAACTGGCCGGACCATCAGATCGATCCTTGATGGGGGCTAGACATTGTCCCCTTCGGTCGATGTCCCAGCCTTGGCAGGCTGCGCCCCGTTAACGCCCCATTTCCAGCCGCTGATCGAGGGCATGTCGTCGCCATGCTTCTCGATATACTCCCGGTGCTCGATCAGCTTGGCCTGGATCGCCTGCTTGAAGTAGGCCGCCCGCGCGCCGAGCTGCGGCAGGCGATCGATGGCATCGCCGGCCAGGTGGAAGCGGTCGAGTTCGTTCAGCACCACCATGTCGAACGGTGTCGTGGTCGTGCCTTCTTCCTTGTAGCCGCGAACATGCAGGTTGCCGTGATTGGTGCGGCGATAGGTGAGGCGATGGATCAGCCACGGGTAGCCGTGGAACGCAAAGATGATCGGCTTGTCCCTGGTGAAGATGCCATCAAAGTCGCTGTCCGAAAGGCCATGCGGGTGTTCTTCCGCCGGCTGCAGCTTCATCAGGTTGACGACGTTGACGACCCGGACCTTCACTTCAGGCAGATGCTCGCGCAACAGCTGGACGGCGGCGAGGGTTTCCAGCGTCGGAGTGTCGCCGCAGCAGGCCATGACGACGTCCGGCTCACTGTTGGCGTCGTTGCTGGCCCAGTCCCAGATGCTCACACCCATGCTGCAATGGCGCACGGCCTGTTCCATCGTCAGCCATTGTGGGCCCGGCTGCTTGCCGGCGACGACGACGTTGACGTAGTTGCGGCTGCGCAGGCAATGGTCGGTGACCGACAGCAGCGTATTGGCATCCGGCGGCAGGTAGACGCGGACGACCTCAGCCTTCTTGTTGACGACATGATCAATGAAGCCCGGATCCTGATGGCTGAAACCGTTGTGATCCTGCCGCCAGACATGGGAGCTCAGGAAATAATTGAGCGACGCGACCGGCCGGCGCCAGGGGATCTCATTGCAGACCTTCAGCCACTTGGCGTGCTGGTTGAACATGGAATCGATGATGTGGATGAAGGCTTCGTAGCAGGAGAAGAAGCCGTGGCGCCCGGTCAAGAGATAGCCTTCAAGCCAACCCTGGCATTGATGCTCGCTCAAGACCTCCATGATGCGGCCATCCGGTGAGAGGTGATCGTCCTCGGGATAGATCTCGGCCATGTAGCAGCGGTCGGTGACCTCGAGCACATCCTGCCATCGGTTGGAGTTGTTTTCGTCCGGGCTGAACAGCCGGAAGTTCTTCGCGTCCATGTTGTTCTTCATCACGTCGCGCAGGAACTTGCCCATCACGCGCGCCGCTTCCACGGTCGTGGCACCCGGGCTCGGAACGTCGACGGCGTAGTCCCGGAAGCCCGGCATTTTCAGGTCGCGCAACAGCAGGCCGCCGTTTGCATGCGGATTGTCGCTCATGCGGCGATGTCCCGATGGGGCGAGCGCCGCGATCTCGGGCTTCAGCCGGCCCTCGTCAGTGAAGAGTTCTTCCGGGCGATAGCTCTTCATCCATTGTTCGAGGATACGGATGTGCTCGGGCTTATCCATCTCGCCCATCGGCACCTGGTGCGCGCGCCAGTAGTCCTCGCATTTCTTGCCGTCGATTTCCGGCGGGCAGGTCCAGCCCTTTGGCGTGCGGAAGATGATCATCGGCCAGGCCGGGCGCTTCAGATTGCCCCTGATGCGGGCATCGTCCCAAATCTGCCGGATTTCGGCCGTCGCCGTATCGAGCACGTCTGCCAGTTGCTGGTGGACCTTTGCCGGATCATGCCCTTCGACGAAATAGGGTTTGTAGCCCATGCCCTCGAAGAACTTCTTCAACTCGTCGTGCGGAATGCGGGCGAGGAAGCAGGGATTGGCGATCTTGTAGCCGTTCAGGTGCAGGATCGGCAGAACACAGCCGTCGCGGGCAGGGTTGAGGAACTTGTTGCTCTGCCAGCCCGTCGCAAGCGGCCCGGTCTCGGCCTCGCCATCGCCGACGATGCAAGCAACGACCAGATTGGGATTGTCGAAGGCGGCGCCATAGGCGTGGCTGAGCGCATAACCAAGCTCGCCGCCCTCATGGATGCTGCCGGGCGTTTCCGGCGCCACATGGCTCGGGATGCCGCCGGGAAAGCTGAACTGCTTGAACAGCCGCTGCATGCCTTCGGCGTCTTCGGCGATGTTCGGATAAAACTCCGTATAGGTCCCTTCCAGATAGGCATGCGCCACAAGAGACGGCCCGCCATGGCCGGGACCGATGATATAGATCATGTCGAGGTCGTCGCGTTTGATGACGCGATTGAGATGCACGTAGAGCATGTTGAGGCCCGGCGACGTGCCCCAATGGCCGAGCAGGCGCGGCTTGATGTGCTCGCGCTTCAGCGGCTCGCGCAGAAGCGGATTGTCGAGCAGGTAGATCTGCCCGACCGACAGATAGTTCGAAGCGCGCCAATAGGCGTCCATCAGGCGGAGTTCGTCGGCCGATAACGGTGCTGCTGATTTTCCGGATGCCGTCTCTTTCATCGATGCTGTTTCAGGCGAAACCATCTGAGCCTCCCGATCGATAGGACATGTGCTTGAAACCTTTGCCGGTCTGCTGTCGCTCGCCGCAGTCATCCGTCCGTTGCAAGGCCGCCATTTCGGCAACGACACGGCCTATTTGTGCAGTTCACAGTCTGCGGGTGGAGGAGACGCGCCGCCGCAGAGTCTCGGATCAGGGCTGTTGCAGATCCGATTCAGCGCAATGCTCGACCACACCCCGGACGCCGCGAACGCTTTGGGCAAGAATCCGCGCGGCCCTTCTGCAACCCTTCGTATCGACATGGCCCCAGAGTTGAACGATGCCATCGGACACCGCGACCTTTATGTCCAGGCCTTCAAGCCCGGTGTTTTCGTTAAGGCGGACGAGAATGCTGCGCTGGATGGCTTCGTCGCCAGCCGCTGTCTCGTCCTGACTGGCTGTGACGATTGCCTGCAAAAGGTCTGCGCGGCCGACGACCCCGACAAGGCGGCCATCCTTCAAGACAGGAATGCGCTTGATGCTGCGTTCCTGCATCAGCACTGCGACGCGCTCGACAGACGCGTTCTCGTCGATCGTGACAGGATCGGTGGTCATGGCGTCACCAACCCTCCAGGAGGACCGGCGCACATAGGCGCTGGCCCGTTCATCCTCGGCCTCGGTCGGATCGGCAACCGGCATGCCGCCGCCAAGTTCGGTCCGGCGAATGAGATCGCCTTCACTGATGACACCCACCAGGGCTCCATCATGGTCGACCACGGGAAGGCCGCTGATACGATTGTCGAGCATGATCCGGGCTGCCTGCCGGACGCCGTTGTCAGGAGACAGCTTGACGACTGACGTCGTCATTACATCTTTGACACGCATGTCGATCCCGCTCCAGAAGGACTTGGCACCGTCACCAGCGGGCATAAGGTAAACCTATCATGGCAGTTCGACAACCTGTTGGTTTCTCGAGGGTCGTTCTTGTATCCCCGCTTCAACCGGCCCCTCTTTCTACCTGGTTCGGATCTGGGGCCTTTTGTTTCGTCGTCCAGTGGCTTCAGTTCTCGATTAGGGGCCGACACGCCCGATCCCGCGCGGATCCCTCTCTCGGGTTTATGTGAGTGTATGGTGGCAAACGGATCGCCACCCGCAGAACGGCCCAATGCGGCTATCAAGAGGGGGGCGAGCACGCGCGGCCGTACTGACAAGGGTGGCGAGCGGCGGGATGACCATCGAGGCCGAGGCGATCGCCGAGAGAGTGCCAGAACGACAGGCCGAGTTTCCGGTACATTTTCATCAGCCCAGGCACGGTGTCGCGTGCGATAACACGCTTGATGCGTCGGCGTGCCATCAATTATTGTCCCACCGTGACCGCAGACGCTGTCGCACGGCCGGTGCAAACGCGCCTTCGCTCGCGCCACGATGATATGAGTACAATCACAGGGTGAATACCGCATCTTGGAAAACTAATCGTTGACGCGCCAATCCAAGTCACTTATAGATGCGGCATCGATCTTTTGCTTGCCGAGCTTTGTCTACCGCGCGATTGGCACCGCGCTTTAAGCGAACTTCCCTTTCAAAAACAGTCGGTTTCCACCTGCTCAGCATAGGCTGAGCGGTCCCTCACTCTATGCTTTGAAAGGGTTCATCATGACCACAGGCACAGTAAAATGGTTCAACTCCACCAAGGGCTTCGGCTTCATCCAGCCTGATAACGGTGGCGCAGACGCGTTCGTGCACATCTCCGCCGTCGAGCGCGCTGGAATGCGCGAACTCGTCGAAGGGCAAAAGATCGGCTTCGAGCTCGAGCGCGACAATAAGTCGGGCAAGATGTCTGCTACCAATCTGCAGTCTGCCTAAAATTGAGATTTGCTTCCCTTTGACCACGGATGTACTGGCATTGCCGGAAGCAGTTTCAACAAGGCCGGGCGTTTCGCCTGGCCTTTTTTGTTCGCGACGCCGAACTGGTTGAGGTTCCAATGATAGAAGCACATAGCAAATCCCGTCAGCAGGCGGAAATCGCCTTCATGAAAGTCCAGACGCAGTTCTTCTCCAAAAACAACGCGATGGAAGAGGTGGAATCCGTTGCTCAGGCCCGGGATGCCAAGACTCTCCGGCTTCGAGAGGAACGCCTTGCAAAGGAGTTGGCCGACCGCTTGTCGGCGACACGCAACCTCATCGCCAAACGCGCCAACACACGCTGATCTCGGACGCACTTACTATTGGGATACGAATGAAGAACGCCGGAAAAAACGACATCTCCGACCGCCGAGCCGCATCGGCAGACGCCAAAGCTGCTCTCTTGAACGCCTACCGAGCGGCAAGGACTGCAGCAGAACCAGGGAGGATGGCAAGGCAGGCCGAGCGCGAAGCCCTTTCCACCGCTCGTGAAGAGCGGCGCGTTGAACGCGAGCGTCTGAAGCTTGAGGAACAAAAGCGTATCGAGACCGAGGCGACAGAGCGGCAGGCAGCCGTTGAGGCGGCAGCAGTCGCCGAAACCGAAGCGCGGGCGATCGCCGAAAACGCGCGTATAGCGCGGGTGATCGAAGATGAGGCGGTGCGAAAGGCCAACCGCGACAGGCGCTATGCCAATCGCAAGGCAAGACAAGGATAATTTTTCCGTTGCGCCGTTACCCGACAGCATGGCGATGTCATGCTCGGGACACTCAATACGAAAGGGAACGCCGATGGCACCGGATGCGAATGAACTCCAGGCGATCAACACGTCGTGGCAAATCGCAATCCAAGAAATCCTGCGCATGGTTATACGGGACATGTACCATGCCGGCGGCGAGGCAAATTTCAAGGCGCACATCAAACGCATCGAAGAGGCCGCCGTCGACAGCATCTACACCGATCTAAGGCTTCGAGGGACCAATGAGTGGACCGAGGTGCTCGTCAAGGAACGGGCGAGCAATTTCGTAACCACCTTGCTGACGTCCTTTACGTACGACCGAGCCTGACTGGATGCATACGCTCGCCGCGATCAGCGATTTCACGTTGCTTCATCAACGCCGACTAGTCGCCAGGCTGGGCGGCCCTCACCGTCATCTCATCCCAAAGCAATGATGCTGTCCGTGCGAACGCGCTGTAACCGGCTTCAAACGGATGGCCGTCTCTTTCAGGATAAAGGCGCTGCCCGGCAACGATCGCATCCTGCAGGGCATCGGCGGTTGCGGCAAGCGCGCTTCGATACGGCAAACCGAGCTCCTCTGCGGTCTCGCGAATCTTGTCTTCAAGCGCAACCTGACGTTCAACGCTGAGGACAAATTCCGGCGCAGCTGACGCCAGCCGGTCATGGCGACGCAGGCATTCGAAGATTACGCGCTCTTTCGATGGAATGAGCAGAATGCCCACCCGCCCCGGCCGCTGCTGTGCCCAATCGGCCGCAAACCGCTGGAAGTCGCTGAACATTGCTGCGGTTTCGGGTGACGCCAGATCCGCCATGCGGCCGTGGTCGTCGACATAGCGCTTCAGGACGGAAGGGCATCCGTCCGGAAATGTGTAGTATTCGGATGTTTCATCATCGCCCGGTTTGAACAGTCGGGCGTAAAGAGTCTTTAGTCGTTCCCCGATCTCATGGTGATAGACACTCAGGATCGCGACATTCTCGACAAGCTTCGTCTTGAGGCTCGCGGATTGCTCGGCACACTGCCAATAACCTCCCGCGTCACCGAACAGGGCCTGCAGATGAAGCCGCCTCTGCTCTGAGAGCCAGAAGTCGGAACGGGCATTCTTGATATCACAGGCGGAAAAGACGACTGCGAAGTCGTTGGCAGGGAATACGGCGACAATGTTGCCTTTCGCGCCCGCGGGCAAAGCATCGTGCACGATGGCGTGATAGGTGTAGATACCGTAGCTCCCAACACCGAAGTTGTACGTGCGTTCGCCCCGTCATTGCCGCGAAAGCAGCCGGCCAAGAATGCGCGCTATCAACGTTGTTGCCATAGGTCATCGAATCCCGATCGCCGCGACCTGAAAGTCATGACCTGCTCCAGGTGGATCCCGGAAGCCGGCCTTGTCTACGTCGCCGAGTGCCGGATCGAGGCGATAGCCATATTTCTCGTCGATGCTCTTGTGCGTCCGTGTGCCGATCGGAAACGGCGTAAACATACGCAGCATTGCTTCCCCGGCCCCGAGCGCCACCGTGAGCGAGATCAACAGCAGCATCATGTTCTTCAGCATGTCCCCTCCCTCTCATACCCGATGCGAAATCGATCCGGCATAGTTGCCGGTCGCAGCCGCGCAGTCCCCCACATGCCTGCCGCGCGGCGGTCCGAGCGATCCCGTCAGGTTGCGGTGGCTTCCCGCGAATGTCGGAAAGGTCGACGAGAGGAAAGTCAGCCGGAAAAATTCCCCACCGACAGCGTAGGCAAGCCATAAACGTCCATTGAAGGAATGCGAGTTATGTCGCCTCCAACAAGCAAATTTATATGCGCAATAACTAATATTAATCTATCATGCGTTTGACCGTCCCGCCATTAGCCCGGATGGAGGATGAACTGCGCGAGCCGTCTTCGGTCAGGCAAGAGCAAGGCTCGGGCTCGCGTTGCCTGCCCCGAGCGACGCCGGCGACCCAGGTGCGAAGGGCCTGGGTTGACAAACCCTAGTTGCTGCGCTGTTCACGTTCCGGGCCAAAATGATTGCGTAATGTGCACCATTCATTTCCGACAAAAGGAAGATCTGGCCAAATTTGCTCAGCAAGTTCGGTGTCCCATGCAAGTCCTGCGAGTGAGCTCGCGTGGCGTTGCGGGCAGAGGTCTATCGATCGCGCTTTTCCCCGTTAAATCGCGAGCGATAGGATAGCTGGACAGTCTAGCCAACTTGGAGTGGAGCTATGGAATGGCAACTGCAGGACGCCAAGAACCAATTCTCGAAGGTGGTGCAGAAGGCCCGCCACGAGGGACCGCAGATTGTCACGCTGCGGGGGGAGCGCAGCGCCGTTGTACTGTCCGCTCATGACTACGACGCCCTACGGGCTGGCCGGCCGACGTTGGTCGATGACCTGCTTGGCGGTCCCGCTTGGGACGACCAACTCGCTGATGCGGTGAATGTACGCATCAAGACGCCAAGCCGCGATGTGGCATTCTGATGTACCTGGTTGACACAAACATTGTGTCAGAGGCGCGACGTGGCACGTCGCAGGCGGTGTCTTGGCTGCGCTCTGTCGATCCGCTCAGCATCCACCTGAGCGCGCTCACCCTCGGCCAAATCATGCGCGGCATTGCCCTGAAACAGAGGTCGGATCCGAAGACTGCAGCACACCTCACCGAATGGCTGCGCAAGCTGCGCCACGACCATGGCGACCGCATTTTGCCTATAACAGACCAAATCGCGGTCGAATGGGGCCGCATCGCGGCAATCCGCCCCCGCGGTGATACTGACGGGTTGATCGCCGCGACCGCGATCGTCCACGATCTCGTCCTTGTCACGCGCAACTTCAAGGATTTCGAAGACACAGATGCCTCCGTAATCAATCCTTGGGAAACGTCGGCGTGAGCCGCCCGTCGCGACGGACACCCTTTCTCGAGGATAGTTTTTCGGACCAACTGTTCGCCGGGGCTTGGATCTTGCGGTATGCAATTGATTGAGCCTCCGCAGTGAGCGGAGGCTCAATCACGGTCGTTATTGCGACGCGCTCGCGTTGCATGGCGATGCCGAGCCTAGCCTAGCCTTGGATTTTCCCATTACGAGAACCTTATTGTAGGTCGGCGGCGATGACACGCTGATCGGCGTCCGGGTAGCGACCACCCCTATGCTCCATGTTTGGGGCGCGCGCGGACGAAGCACCCATCGCTGAAACTTTGACGCAATCACTTTGTGCTGCTCCGCCGCTCGATATCCGCGCTCACCGCGGCCGCCTCTCGACCGATCTCCCTGAGCAGGCCGGTGACCGGATTGTGGAAACCGACGAGATAAAGGCCGAGCGCGGCGGCTTGGCGAGTGACGCCGCTCTTGCCGGGCCGCAATGCCGCCGGCAGGAACTTCTCGAAACTCGGCCGGTAGCCGGTCGCGAGGATGACGCTGTCGAACTCCGCATGCCTGCCGGAAACGAAAGTGGCACCGCGCTCGGTGAAACGCTTGATGTCTGATGCCACTTTGATGTCGCCGGATTTGATCGCTCTCACCGTGCCGACATCGATGACCGGAATGCGTCCGGCGTTGATCTGCGCAAGAATGCCCTGCTTCGGCCTGGCGATGCCGTATTTTTCGAGCTTACCTAGCGCGAGGTCGAGGATGGTGGGGAACAACCGGTCGTTCACAGCTCGCGGCAGCGGTTGGGTTGCGATGGCGATGATCTGGATCGGCACGCCGAACAGCTGGCGCGGCACGATGTGGATGCCGTTTCGTACCGACAGCGTCGGGCGGGCGCTGCACTCGGCAAGGTCGAGCGCAATCTCAGCGCCGGTGTTACCCATACCGACAACCAGAACCGACTGGCCGGCGAAGGGCGCGGCTTCAGTGTAGTCAGCGCTGTGCAGCCGCCTGCCCTTGAAGGCCTCGATTTCGGGCAGGCTGGGAACGAAGGGCTCCGCATTGTTGCCGCTGGCGATCACGACGTGGCCTGCGCAGAATGTCTCCGTTCCGGTCTCGACCAGGTAGCCGCCGTCCTTGCGGCGGATGGACTTGACCGTCTCGCCGAAGCGCGGTCGTAGCTCGAAGCGCTCGGCATAAGCGTCGAGATAGGCGACCATCTTCTCGCGCGGCACATAGCGCGGATAGTCCTTGGGGAATGGCATGTGCGGCAGCGCGGAGAACGCCTTCACCGTATGAAGGTGCAGCCGCCCGTAGTGGCGTCGCCAGGCGGGGGCGATCTCATGCGCCATTTCGAGGATGACGAAATCCAGCCCCGCCCGTCTTAGGCAGGCGCCGACCGCAAGGCCGGCCGGCCCGGCTCCGACAATGACGACATAAGTATCCACTCGATGGTCGCTCCCGGAATGGAGCCTAATTCGACAGGGGTCGGCGGACAAGTGGGCGGGGCGCTGTCTCCCCTTGTACTCCGCCTGTATTGCACGGGTTGCGTTTCCATGCCTTCGGCGAGAATGTTTTTTGGGGCGGGAGCGGCCGAGCGGTCGTTGCAGCCCCAATTAGACGGATTTCATTTTCCACGCCAAAGGAAAAGTGAGGAGAGACCGAAAGCCTCACGATCTGATCGCACAATGTGGAAGGTGCCTCACTGGGGTAGAGCCGGGTCTGCCACTCTATGGGGAACAAGTGCTACTTCCTCGGTGTTGAGGTTCTAGCTTGTGCAGAAATACTTGGTGGCGCGCGTCCAGAGGTATCCGCCGGTAAATCTTACCGTTGCGACGACGATTGCATCGATCAAAAAATGGGGCCGGACGTTCTCTGCGCCGATAGGGTCATCTCATTTTTCAACCAGGCGACAAACGCCTCTATCGCTTCGAGTTTCTTCGAGAGCGGGTCGAAGGCTGCCCAGTATGCAGCTTTCTGTGAGCTCAACGAAGCCGACAAGGGCCTAACCAGGCGCCCCGCCCGAATATGCTCCCGAACAAGAAGGCCTCGCCCCATGGCGACACCCTGACCATCAAGAGCAGCTTGCAATACAATGTTGTAGTCAGTCAGCCGGGTCTGTTTGGCCCTCTCAAGCGGAAATCCGGCTGCCTCCGACCACAGCTGCCACTCGAGGCCGCTCTTGGCCTGTAATATCTCTTGGTTGAGTAGGTCTAGCGCGGATTGAAACTGGGATCCGTCTCCGTATAGCGCCGGGCTCAACACCGGAGACAAATCTTCGTTTGCGAGGTGCACGCAGGACTGTTTGCTCCCGCCAAAATCGCCAAATCGGATCGCGATATCCGCTTCGCCTCGCCCGACATCGACAATGCGCAGGGTCGGATCCAATTCGAGTTCGATCGCCGGGTAGCTCTTGAGGAAACTGCCAAGTCTGTTGACCAGCCAGTTGGCGGCGAAAGAGGGAAGCAGGCTCACGCGCAAGCTGGTCTGCCCGGATCGCGAGCGCACCCTCGCGGTGCCCTCCGACAGCACAGTGAAGGCCTCGTCGACGGTGGCAAGAAACATTGTGCCCGCCTCGGTCAGCTCAATGCTTTTACTCTTGCGACGAAAGAGTGGAGTACCGAGAGCACTCTCGAGCTGCTTGATGTGGTGGCTCACCGCGCTTTGCGTAATGAGCAGTTCCTCGCCGGCCAATCGAAAGCTCCCTCGGTTTGCTACCACCTGGAAGACCCTGGCCGCGGAAAGGGGTGGGAGGAACGGGGAACTGCGCAATGCCGATGCCTCGCGGATCAATGACGGCTGATATTAACGAATTCGATCGCAGGGCGCAAAGCTTTGAATTGGCGGGCTCCTCGGATTTCTTTCATGAAGCAAGAAAGAAAAGGAGAAAACGATGACGATTTCCATCCGTGACCAACTGGTTACTCTTGGCCTGGAACTTCCCGCGCCGACGTCTCCGGCTGCGAATTACATTTCGGTGGTCCACACGAGCAACCTGTTGTTCATTTCCGGTCAGATCAGCAAGGCGCCGGCCGGTGAGATCATTGCAGGCACCCTGGGTGCGGACATATCTCACGAGCAGGGGGTGCAAGCGGCGCGCATCGCAGCCCTTAATCTTCTCGGACAGATCGCTTCCAATACAGACGGCTCGCTTTCGTCTGTCCGCCGCATCGTGAAGCTTGGCGTATTCGTCGCGGCAACGAGCGAGTTCAAGGATCACTCGAAGGTTGCAAACGGTGCCTCCGATCTGATGGTTGCGGTGTTCGGCGAAGCCGGGCAGCACACGAGGGCCGCCATTGGTGTCAGCTCGCTTCCCTCGGGGGCAGCCGTCGAGATCGATGCGGTTGTTGAACTGGAGGAGACCAGGTGCTGACCGACGCAATAATCGACGGCCTGCGCAACGACACACCCGGCTGCGCCCAGCGAAGTCACTTCAATCACGCCGGAGCTTCGCTCCCACCGAGGCGGGTCACCGAAGCGATTGTCGGACACTTGATGCTGGAATCGACGCGAGGTCCGATGGAAGCTGCCGCACTGGTTGCGGACGAGTTTGCGATACTTCGTACCAATGCTGCCAAGTTCATCGGCGCCGACGAAGGCGAGGTTGCCTTCGGTGGATCGGGGTCTGCCCTTTGGGGGAGCGTGTTTGCCGCGTTGCCACAGCTGAGGTCGGGCGAGCGCATTTTAATTGGGCGACAGGAATGGGGCGGTAATGTCGCATCGATGCAGCGTGCGGCAAGCCATGCCGGGGCAAGTATCGAGACCATTCCCTGCGCGGAAGACGGCAGTGTCGATCCGAACGCTCTTTCCGCAATGATCGACGACAAGGTGCGCATGATCTCGCTAACATGGCTTCCCGCCAACGGGGGATTGATAAACGACGCCGAAGCCATCGGGCGGGTCGCCAACGCGGCTCGCATCCCATACTTCGTGGATGCCGGGCAGGCACTTGGTCAGCTTCCTATCGATGTGTCGAGGATAGGTTGCGATGTGCTCAAGGCGGCCGGCAGGAAATACGTTAGAGGGCCGCGCGGAACGGCTCTCGTCTACGTTCGCTCCAATTTTCTTGAGAAGCTCGATCCCAGTTTCGTTGACGTGAGCTCCGGCCCTCTCGTGAATGGAAAAGTCGAGCTGAGGAAAGATGCTCGTCTATTCGAAACGTCCGAAGCGCCTATATCACTGCTCCTGGGGCTCGGCGAAGCACTCGCGCTGGCTTCGGAGTTGGGTGTCGAGGCGATCCAAGCCCGCATAGCCCGACTGGCAACCCGGCTTCGGGACGGGTTGAAACGTATTCCGGCGGTTGAGGTGCGCGATCTCGGGGAGAAACAGTCGGGCCTTGTTTCTTTCACGGTGGAGGGAATTTCGGCATCGGTTGTGAGACGCAGACTAGCAGAGAAGAGTATCTCAATCGGGGCGAACGGCGTACCCTACACGCCCTTCGACATGACGGCGCGCGGACTGCAGGAAATAGCTCGAGCCTCGGTCAGTTATTTCAATACGGCGGGAGAGGTCGATGGCCTGATCCATGCGGTTGAGCACATCGCAAAAGATGCGATCCAATAGAAGGACGGAACCACGATGGATTTGGGAATAAGTGGCAAGCGCGCGATCGTCTGCGCGAGCTCGAAAGGGCTGGGCAGAGGCGTGGCGCAGAAGCTCGCAGAGGCGGGCGTGATCGTTACCCTGAACGGTCGTAACCGGGACGCGCTGGAGGCCACCGCGAGGGAGCTTCGCGAGCTGACAAGTGCCGAAGTCTATGCCGTGGCAGCAGACGTGACGACCGTAGAAGGACGGCAAGAGCTTCTCGAAGCGGAACCGAAAGCCGACATCCTCGTCACCAACGCAGGGGGACCGCCGCCTGGCTTATGGACTGATTGGGAGACGAATGAATGGTTGAACGCACTGAACGCTAACATGCTGACCCCGATCTTGCTGATGAAAGCGGTTCTGCCCGGTATGATCGATAGGAGCTGGGGGCGCGTCGTCAACATCACCTCCGCCTCGGTAAAGTCACCGATCCCGGAGTTGGGCCTATCCAACGCATCCCGCAGCGGACTGACCGGTTTTGTGGCAGGGACGGCAAGGCAAGTCGCGAAACATGGCGTAACGATCAACAACCTCCTACCGGGGTCACATGAGACTGATCGTGTAGCCGTGCTTCTCCAGCGACGGGCAGAAGTGAAGGGCATCTCAATCGACCAGGCGCGGCAGGAGGCGCATGCGGAGAATCCGACCGGGCGCTTCGGCACGATTGAGGAGTTCGGCGCTGCCGCGGCATTTCTTTGCAGCCAGTACGCAGGCTATATTGTCGGCCAGAATATTCTGCTCGACGGTGGCGCTTTCAGGTCGACGCTTGCTTAAGTTCCAACGTCTCACGGCATCGCGGACCTCATTTCCGTGTCAGAGGGTATTCGAATATTATCGAATACCCTTTGATGATCAGATCGACTTGAGTTTGACGCGCTGTTCCGGCTTCTCCACGTCTTCCTTGCGCTCGCTGTATCGGTCGACGAGATAGGCGACGCGTCAGCAGCGTGAATTTCATCAGTTCCTCGCAGAGGTCGACAACGCGGTCGTAGTGGGACGATGGCTTCATACGTCCATTTCCGTCGTACTCCTGATAGGCCTTGGCGACTGACGTTTGGGGATCGTGATCATGCGCATCCAGCGGCCGGGCAGCCGGAGGGTATTGATGGCATCGAAGGACTGAGAACCACCCGACTTGCATGACCCAAGGGACTTCCCCTGCGTCGCACAGATCGAGCCGACGGACAGCGGGATCCAGTCGATCTGCGCCTTCATGATCCTGGGGCGCTCCGGGCTGCCCCAGACCTGGCCCTCCGACCATGCCGAAAGTTCCCGGCGTTCCTGGACCTTCGGATGGCGCACGGGTGCATCATCCGGAAGCGGTAAGCCGGAGGGATCAGATGAAGCACACCTCAGCCCCGAAATGCTCCCAAGTACCCCCAGTGCGCTAAGGAGGCGGAAGGCGACGGCTCTTGCTTTTCAACCCACAAGCGTCCCAGCGATTAACTCTAAGGCCCTGGTCGGAAGTCGCCCTCAGAGCCTCACTTTGCTGGACGATCCCAGGCTCCATCCTCAAGACGGCGATCCTCGATCAGTTTCCCCACCTGAAGCAAATCGGGCGCATCCGCAAGCGTCCGCGCCAAAGCATCGTTCCGCGGATCCCTGCAGCCGAAATTGAAGACAAGCTGGTCAGAACGTCCGACCTCGATCCACGTCACCGAGACTGAAGCATGATCCGTGGCAAACTGTCTGCACCGCGCATGCCCCACGGTAATGGTCTCCGTTCCTTGTGGCCGATGCGGTGCGAGTGCCGACTGAAAGGTGGACCATTCCTTTGGCGTGATCGAGAAAGGCTGTTCGCCATGAACGCTTGTAAAGCGCCGGCCCTCGAACATACCCCCGCTGGCGCTCACCTGGAAACGGTAAACTGGGCACTCGCCGAGACATGGTTTGCGTTCGACAATGATGCTCGGCGTCTGGCTTTGCTCCACCAGCAGCGCTGCCGCAGCCATTATAATCTTCGCAACCAGAATCATATCGTGCACCCTTTCAGGACCCTGGGCCGGTCGTCAGGTCCGCTCAACACGTGTGTCACGGGTCAGCATCTTTTGCGTGTTAAGAAGTCAACCTCAACCAATACGCAGTCCCAGTCAACGCCCTTTTGTGGCTGACAATCTTGACCTGTATCCGGGCGGGTCACGCGTCTGCCCTGAGCGAGGGGCCGGTCGGTTGGAACAAAACTCCCAAGGTACTGTTTACCTACAAATATGCAGGAGGATCAAACATGGCCGATATCGGGCTGCCTATTCCGAAGGCGATCGTCGATCCCACTAAAGATTTCGTGGGCATTCCGGCACAGCAGAGAAACACTGCTAAGGAAATCAATCGACTTAGAAAGCAGGTGCGTCGCTTGCAGACGCGTGTTGAGAACATGGGCATAGTGGCAATTCGTCCGAGGCGAAGGACGTATCGACTGGTAGGCGCGGCTGTAACCATTGCCTTTGCGGGGCTTTCATGGGCCCTTTGGAGATCACGCGATACGGCGACTTTTCGTCGAATAATATCGGTCGCGCTTCCGTTTCGCGATCCCGGCAACTTCTGACCTCTCGCTTCAAGGCCGGTTTTTCAAGCCAGGATCGCCCCCCGTCGGGAAGCGGCGACCGAGGACGCGCCAATCAGCTCCATTCCGGGGAATATCGATGGAACTCGGCCCGGGTCCGCGGGGATAATCGGGGCTCGCAGATCCCCAAGAGTCTCGCCGTCGCATGCGAAACGAATGTAGGCTGGCTTGGCGAAGGCGAACAGCTTTCTTGCCAATTCAGCGGTCGACAGCGGTGAGCAAGGTTACCGCGCGACGTTTGGAAGCCGACGGGTTGACGGCTCAGTGGATCGTCTCCCAAACCCTCTGTTAAATCTCTGCCGCTAGTCTGTTTCAAAAGGGGATACGGAAAGGCATTTTGATGAGAGGCGCGGCGCCGGTGATGTATCAGCACTTCCTGAACAAGCAAGAGTCCTTCATGTACGATCGGGAAACCAACTTCCCAATGGAGGACACGCGGAACGATGCGCGCATCGAATACACTGAGAAGGGCATGACGCGACTGAGCTCTCGTCGCTGCGAGATCATCAAGCTTTCGAAAAGCGGCGCCCTGATCAGCATCCTCACGCAGTACACGCTGCCACAGAATTTCTACCTGGACATCCCGAGCGCCCGCATCCAGATGGTCGGCTGCCTGACAAAGCGGGTGCATGCTAACAACATTATCGAAGCGCGGTTCCTGCGCATGCTGACGGACCGCGACCTCAACCGCATCTTCGTCTACAGCACCCATCCGAACCACCGTAATCGCACGCTCGACATTTACCGCTAGAAAGCAAATCGTCGGCGCCGCCGCCAACGGAGCGCCTGCGGTAGCGACCACCAGGCCGATCCCAAAAGGGAGCGGCGATGTCCCTCAAGGCGCCGAGTGACTGGGCAGATCCCATCAAGCACCTTGACGGCCTGCGAGCACATTGACGGACAAGGCAGCTCGGTAGGTTGCTTGGCATGGCATCGGCTGTGCCTAACCACCGCGCCGCCGACAGAGGATATTCTTCACACGAAACACCTGCAATCGGACAGGCGGGACCTGTCCTTGGAGTGTGGGAACAACAATCCGGCGCGGGGGTTTTCGACTCCAGTGCAAGGAATTTCCTGATGGGATGGATTGAGGTCGATCATGGCGGCTGACAAGCTCTCAACCTACAAGAAGAAACGGGACTTCGAGCAGACAAAGGAACCGAGCGGCGCGGCCGCTGTCAAGCCGGCCAATCGGCTTCGCTTCATCATCCAGAAACACGACGCGACGCGCCTTCATTACGATCTTCGCCTCGAACTCGACGGCGTGTTCAAGTCCTGGGCTGTGACGAAGGGGCCGTCACTTGATCCGCATGACAAGCGGCTGGCGGTCGAGGTGGAGGATCATCCGCTCGGCTATGGGGATTTCGAGGGCACCATCCCGAAAGGCCAGTATGGCGGTGGCACGGTCATGCTGTGGGACCGGGGCTATTGGGAGCCGGAAGGAAACAAGTCGCCGGAGGAAGCCCTGAAGAAGGGCGATTTGAAATTCGTGCTGCAGGGTAAGCGCCTAAATGGCAGCTTCGTGCTCGTGCGGATGCGCAACGACCGCGACGGCGGTAAGCGCACCAATTGGCTGCTGATCAAGCATCATGACGATCATTCCGTTGAAGAGAACGGCGCTGCCATCCTAGATGAGAACATGACCTCGGTGGCTTCCGGACGAACCATGGAGCAGATCGCAAGCGGCAAGGGGCGCAAGCCCAAGCCGTTCATGATGGCGAGCGGTGAGGTCGAGGCCGACGCAGTCTGGGATAGCAAGCGAGGGCGCGCAGCCGGTAAACGCAAAGAGAGGGGTCGGACGGATGTGGCGGCGTCGACCGGGGTTGACTTGCCCGACTTCATTGCTCCGCAACTCTGCGAAACCGTGGAGCGCCCGCCGGCCGGGAAGAAGTGGCTGCATGAGATCAAGTTCGATGGATACCGCATCCAAATGCGGGTCGCTGACGGTGAGGTCATGCTGAAGACCCGCAAAGGGCTGGACTGGACGGCCAAATATCCGGAGATAGCGAGAGCTTCCTCCCAACTGCCCGACTGCATTATCGATGGCGAGATCTGCGCGCTCGACGACAATGGCGCTCCGGATTTCGCGGCGCTTCAGGCCGCCTTGTCGGAAGGCACCACCGGCAACCTGGTCTATTTCGCGTTCGACCTCCTGTTCGACGGCGGCGAGGATTTGCGGCCGAGGCCGCTTACCGATCGAAAGGCGCGTTTGCAGGAGCTGCTAGCAGATGCGACCGACAATCCTCGTCTTCGCTTCGTCGAGCATTTCGAGACGGGCGGCGATGCGGTCCTGCGTTCTGCGTGCAAGCTTTCCCTCGAGGGCATTGTCTCGAAGCATGCCGATGCGCCCTACCAGTCCGGCCGTACCGACACCTGGGCGAAATCGAAATGCCGCGCCGGGCATGAAGTGGTTATCGGCGGATACGCCAAGACGAATGGCAAGTTCCGGTCGCTACTTGCCGGCGTCAATCGCGGTGAGCATTTCGTTTATGTCGGCCGCGTCGGCACAGGCTACAGCGCCAAGAAGGTCGAAACACTGCTGCCAAAGTTGAAGGCTGTGGAAACGACGAAGTCGCCGTTCACGGGGATCGGCGCGCCGAAGAACGAAAAGGAAGTCGTCTGGGTGAGACCCGAGTTGGTCGCCGAGATCGAATTCGCTGGCTGGACCGCAGACGGGCAAGTCCGCCAGGCCGCCTTCAAGGGCCTGCGGGAGGACAAGCCGGCCGATGAGGTGGAGGCGGAAAAGCCGGCATCCCCCGCGAAGGCCAAAACGCCCAAGCCCGCGCCGATGGTGAACAAGGTCCCGCGCCGCAAGGGCGCGAAAGCCGAGGTCATGGGCGTGCTCATCTCCAATCCGGGCAAACCGTTATGGCCGGACGCCGACGACGGCAAGGCCGTCACCAAAGAAGAGCTGGCCCGGTATCACGAAGCGGTCGGCTCTTGGCTGATCGAACATGTCAGGGGCCGGCCGTGTTCGATCATCCGCGCGCCTGACGGCATTGGCGGCGAACAGTTTTTCCAACGCCACGCCATGCCGGGTACGTCAAACCTGCTGGAGCTGGTCAAGGTGTTCGGCGACAAGAAGCCGTATTTGCAAGTCGACCGTGTAGAAGGCCTCGTCGCCGTCGCCCAGATCGGCGGCATCGAACTACATCCATGGAACTGCGAACCAGGAAAACCGGAGGTGCCGGGCCGGCTGGTTTTCGACCTCGACCCCGGTCCGGATGTGCCGTTCGCGGCTGTGGTTGCGGCCGCCCGTGAAATGCGGGACCGGCTTGATGATCTCGGACTTGTCAGCTTCTGCAAGACGACTGGCGGCAAGGGACTGCATGTGGTGACGCCGCTGGCCGTGAACGCGCGTACGCCACTTCCATGGGCGCAGGCGAAGGGCTTCGCCCGTGACGTCTGCCAGGAGATGGCCCGCGATAATCCAGACCTTTATCTCATCAAGATGACGAAAAGCCTGCGGGAAGGCCGCATCTTCCTCGACTATCTGCGCAACGACCGCATGGCGACGGCGGTGGCCCCGCTGTCGCCACGGGCGCGTCCGGGCGCCACCGTGTCGATGCCGCTAACCTGGACGCAGGTCAAATCCGATCTCGATCCGAAGCGGTTCACCGTGCGGACCGTACCGGCGCTGCTAACGAAGACGATTGCGTGGGAGGACTATTGCGACGGACAGCGCGAGCTCGAACAGGCCATCAAGCGGCTCGGCAAGCACAAGGCTGCGGCATGAGCTTTGAACGGCAGGGGCGCCAAGACCACATAGGACGCATGAAAAATCACACTGTCCCCATCGAGCACCTGACCCGCCTTCGGCGCATGCGCGGCCTGGTACGATTGATGGACACGGCGCTCCGCATTCCCGGCACGCGCGTATCGCTGGGCGCGGACTCGGTTCTTGGCCTTATCCCAGGCGTGGGCGATTGGGCAGCGGCGGCTATCAGCCTCGTCATCGTAAACGAGGCGCGCCGTCTCGGCGTGCCGAATGACAAGCTGGTGAAGATGCTTGTCAATGTCGGCTTCGACACGGTCGCGGGAAGCGTGCCGGTGCTCGGCGATGTCTTCGATATCTATTTCAAGTCCAACCGCCGCAATCTGCAACTCGTGCTGGACCACTTGGGCCTCGACCACGCTGACCTCGATCGGTAACGCCGGTCAGCTGCGGTTTCCAAGCGTGGCGATATCGAACACCGCGGCATTGTCCTGGATTTCGCGCAAGCCCTTATAGGAGGCGTGGCGCAGATTTCCCTCGACCGTCCAGCCGCGGAACTCGATCTCGGCGATCAGCGTCGGCAGCGCGAACACGTAATTCTTGCCCTTGACCGGCACGACCGGTTTCTTCGTCTTCAGCTTGTCCAATGTCTTGCGCAGGTATTCGGCATCCTTCGCCTTGAACCCGGTCCCGACAGAACCCACCGACACCCAGCTATCGCCCCGCCGGGCGGCAAGCAGAAGGCTGCCGATCCCGCTACGCGCTGCAGCGGACTGCTCATAGCCGACGATCATGAAGCTCTCACTTTGAACGCATTTGACCTTGATCCAGTCGCCTGTTCGTCCCGACCTGTATGGCCGCTCGCGGTGCTTGGCAACAATGCCTTCCAGCCCCATCGAACATGCATTTGCCAGCAACTCGACGCCATCACCGTGCGCTTCTTCCGACAGTTGCACCGCGCCGCTTGCGCCGTCGAGGAAATCCGTAAGCAGATGCCGGCGAACCGAAAGCTCCGTCTTCGTCAGATCGTGGCCATCAAAATAGAGAAGATCGAATGCGACAAAGGCCGCCTCCGTCGAGGCGCGCTTGCCGCCGCGGCCCCCGAGCGAGCGTTGCAGCGCCCCGAAGTCCGCATGGCCCTCCTTGTTGAGGACCACGGCCTCGCCATCGAGGATGGCGGTCCCGACGTCGAGCCTCTTCGCGGCTTCCGCGATCCGTGGAAAGCGATCGGTCCAGTCGTGGCCGCCGCGCGTGATGATCCTAACACCCTTCGGTTCGATGTGGATGGCGAGGCGATACCCGTCCCATTTGATTTCGTAGAGCCATTCCGGTCCTTCCGGCGGCGTCGGCCGCAGAAGCGCCAGGCACGGCTCGATGCGGCCGGGCATCGGATCGAAGGGCAGAGTGGGCTGGTCGCGATTGCGTCGGCGGACCGGCCGCGACTGGAGCGCAGTACCGGAGTCATCGAGCAAGGGTATGGCCGATCGGCGCTTCGCTTTCATGGCGATCCATCATGCGCAAGAGAGAATACGAACATAAGTGCCTTCCGTGAAGTTTTCAGGATGAGCGCTTTCCTTTTCCGCTCGCCGCCAAACTCTGGCGAAGAGCGTCCATGATGTCGATGACGTTGCTGCCAGCCGCGCCGGTCTCTTCCTTGGCCTTGCCCTTCTTCAAGGGCCTCAGCCCCTTCTTCTTTTTCGCGATAATGTCGAGGAGAGCGTCCTGCACGGGGTCGGAAACCATGTCCGGGGACCAGGTCTTGGTGTGCTGCTTGATGAATTTCTCGACAAGGGGAATAAGATCAGGGTCCGATGCATCGTCGATATCCTCGAAATAGGACTCTTCTGGCCGGACCTCGTCGCCGAAGCGTAGTGTCCAGAGCACGATACCTTCGCCGCGCGGTTCGAGCACGACTGCCCGCTCGCGCCGGCCGATGACGAGTTTCGAAATGCCGAGCACCTTGTCGGACGCCATGGCGTCGCGAATGACCGCGAAGGCCTCATGGCCGACGGGATCGTCGGGCACAAGATAGTGCGGCTTTTCGAGATAGATCCACTCGATGCTGTTGCTCGGGACGAACTTGTCGATGTCAATGGTTTTGACGGTGTCGAGCGCGACGGCATCCAGTTCGTCGTCCGTGAGGAGCACAAAGTCGTTCTCGCCGCGGGGATAGCCCTTTATCTCGTCCTCATCCTTCAGCGGTTTGCGCGTGACCGCGTCGACAAATTGGGAGACGACGCGATTTCCGGTCTCTTTGTTGAGCGTGTGAAACCTGACTTTTTCGCTCTCCGACGTTGCTGGCGACATCGAGACCGGGCAGGTGACGAGCGAGAGCTTCAGATAGCCTTTCCAGTATGGGCGCGGCGCCATGATCGTGCTCCTCAGCCGGCTTTACGCTGTCCGGACGTCGAGCCGCGCGATTTCGAGGCCGCGGCGCGCGACGCCGGCTTGCGCCCGGCGCCCTTGTTGGCATTGGCGGCGGGTCGCGTCAGTTGATCGCCGCCGGCCTTCAGCATCTTCGCGCTTTCGCGTAGGGCGGCCAGTAGGTCGTCCGGTTTGGAGACCTTGACCTCCTTTCGCTTCGGCAAGGCCTTGCCTTCAATTTTCGCCTTCACCAGCTCAGCGACCGCCGTCTCGTAACGATCGTCGAACGCGGCCGGGTCGAAGGTTCCTTTCTTTGTAGCGATGATGTGCTTGGCGAGATCCAGCATCTCACCTTTGATCCGCAGCTTCGGCACCTCCTCAAACGCCTTCTGTGATGAGCGGACTTCGTAGTCATACTGCATCGTGGTGGCGATCAGGCCTTTGCCGTGGGTGCGGATCAAGAGTGTGCGTATGCGACGAAACAGGACCGTGCGCGCGATCGCAGCGACTTTCGACTTCTCCATTGCATCGCGCAGCGCGGTAAAGGCGTCTGACGAAACCCGGTCGGTCGGCACGAGATAGTAGGGTTTGTCGAAATAGACGTCGTCAACGTCGGAGCAGGGAATGAAGGCTTCGATCTGCAGGGTCTTGTCGCTGTCCGGAACGGTAGCGGCCACCTCCTCCGGATCGATCATGATGTAGTGGCCGTTTTCGATCTCGAAGCCCTTTGTCTGATCCTCCCGCTCGACCTCCTTGCCGGTGTCGCTATCGACGAAGACACGGTTAACGCGATTGCCGGTGCGGCGGTTGATGGTGTGAAACGCGATGCGTGCCGAGGTGCTGGCGGCCGTGTAGAGGCCGACTGCGCAACTGACCTCGCCGAATTTGATGAAGCCCTTCCACTGGGCACGATGACCGGCCATCTTTTAAACTCCCGACTCGACGCAACCAAAGCGAGTCAAGCGAATCACGAGCGAATTTGTTCCGACTCGAAAGGAATCGAAAATCAATAACTTAGGCATGCGTGGGCGCCCTTTTTAACCAGTCTCCACCATGCCGCTGATTCGCTGCATCTTTTCGGGGCGGCGTGCGTTCTTCCGAAGCCACAACTGGAAGGGAGATGTCATGACGAAACGTGAATTCGTCGATAGCAGAACCGATAGGCGCTATATTCGGCGCCGCGCGAAACGCCAGTTCAAGGAAAGTATCGATGTGAACCGGGTCCCCGTTCGCCGATCAGCGCACAAAGGCGAAGACTGAGGCAAAGCCCGGCAAGGCGGTCTCGGAGATTGGCATAGGAAGCATTGGCGCGCGGGCCGCCCTCTGTCGTAGCGACGGGTGATGCGATGGCTGACGATGTCGAGATTGATCATGAGGACAAAGGGGCTGGCGAGTGCGTGTCGGTCGCATTTCCGTTCGACCGTATGACCGTGCAGCGGTTTCGCGAGGCTTTTCCACGCGCCCGCTGGAGCGACCGGCGAAAGGCCTGGATCGTCCCCGGCACGACCGCGCGCCGGCGCATCGATCGCTGGCTGGCCAGGGAAGAATTCCGCGTCGATCCATACGCAGAGGGAAAGGGCAGGGATGCTTATGCGTTCGAGCCGATCCTCAGCCCCTACCTCAACGTCGACAAGGACGGGTTTCGCATCCGGACGCCTTTTTCACGCAAACTGGTCGACGAAATCCGCCAGGTTCCATTTGCCCGTTGGGATGGCGAGCATAAGGTGTGGCGGGTGCCATTCGCTTCCTATGATGATCTTGTCGATCGCTGGGGGGCTATCGAGGCGGAAGCGCACCGAAATGAGCCTGAAGAAAAACGCAAGCGCGCCGAGGCGCGCAAGGGAACCTACGAGGAAAGACTGTCCCGCCGCCGGGCGGTCGAGCGCAAGCGCCGGCGCATCCCACTTGCCGTCGATGATTTGCCCCCGATAGGTCGGCCGCTTGCGACGCCGCTCTACGGGATCGTCGTAGTTGGAGACATAACCGGCGAGCTGGTCGATTGCCATGAGGTTGCCGACCTTTATCCACACATCGCTGGGGATCACGTTTGGGGCCTATGGCGGACGCCTTCGCTGGAGGAGCTGGTGCAGACCTGGCCCTCGAAAAGGGCGCCGGAAGAGCGTGAGCGCCGGCGCGGCTGGTGGCTGCCGACTCTTGAGGAACTGAGCGAGGCGCGGCTGACCGCCAAGGCGCGCGAACGCAGGGCCAGTCAAAAGGCTCAGGCCTGACTTCAATCCGATGGTGGTTCGATCTCGATGATGACCGACCCATGGCCGGTGGTGTGCTCCAAGCCACGAGGGCTACGTGGGACACTCGCCTTGCTGAGCCAGGGCGCAAGCGCCGGGCTGAGGAGAAGATGGTCGATACGCAGGCCCGCATCGCGCTCACAGGCGCTGCGCCAGTATTTCCAGAAGGTGTAGATGCGTTCCTTCGGATGAATATGGCGGATGGCGTCGGTCCAGCCTTGGGCGAGGAGATCGGCATGAGGCTTTCCGGACTTCCGGCCGGAACAGCGCGTCGTCGGGCCAGCGTGACGGTGCGTAGACGTCCAATACCGTCGGCATGGTCGGTTTGCCACGGACCTCCAGCCTCTTCAGCCGCTTGGCTTCGGACAGCTACATGCCGCCGACTTGGCTTTCCACTTATAGATGCTGGCATCGCTGACGCCGTGCCTGCGGCAAAGCTCCGCGACCGGCGTGCCCGCCTCGTGCTCCTTCAGAATCCCGATGTTCTGTTCGTCTGTGAAACGATTGCGCTTCATTCCCTGGTCCTCTCAATGGGCCAGAGCTTACTTCAAAATGGATTATTTCAACGGGGCAAGGTCACCTCTCGTGCATCCACCGCGCGTCTTCGTTCGCCCGGATGCCGGGCGCCACCGACGGCGGGTTCAGTGATGCTGACATCATCGCGCTGGTGCTCGATCCGCGCTCCGTGAGCCTGATCGATCTCTCATATCAGACGATGTTCGTGCTCTTGACGATCATTCTTGCGATCGCTGTTTGGCGCTCGCGCCGGCTTTGTTCCCAAACATGCTCAGGTTCGAAGATGCGGGCGCGATCGATCGCATCAAGGAGGTCACCCGCCTGGAGGACAGGGCGCGGGGCCGTTTCAACTGCGGAAGCTGTGGGATTCCTTAAGCAGCGACGTCGCCGATCAGTGAACCAGCCGGAATGTTCCATTCCTTGCTGAGCTTTCGAATCTGATCCAGATTGATTTCCCGCTGGCGGTCTTCGTTAAAGCACGCGCCACTAACGCACGCCATGTTATTATTGGCACATCAAAACATTGGCCACCAAAATCACGGGGAGGGGTTGCCCGCTCACGAGGTGCTTTTTGAGTCAAGTTCCACCGATTTGTCGGCGGTGGACGCTCCATCGGCCACTCCGAGAATAGCGAGATTTCGGTCCGCTATTCGTTTTGCGGTAGACGGCCCTCCGCCTGGACCCATCTCGAGGCGGACGTCACGAAAACTAATTATGCGCCCGGTTGACGAGATCGGGCCCACAGGTCCAAGCAAACTATCTGTCTCGTGTTCAACTATTCGGATCGGCGGCCCCTTTTCTCCAACGGCCCATTTGTCGCCCCACTGTTGCAACGAAACCAGCACCGGAAAAAGCTCCTCGCCCTTGGCGGTGAGGCGATACCCCTCCCGTCGCCCATGTTCTTCAAGTGAAACTCTTTCGACGACACCGTTCGCGATGAGCCGCCTCAAGCGCGTCGTCAGTATATTCCGGGCGATGCCCAGGCGTTCCTGAAATTGATCGAAACGCGTGGTTCCGAAGAAGCACTCCCGGATAATCAATAGGCTCCACCACTCGCCTACTTCATCGAGGGCGCGGGCAATCGAGCAGTTCATTTCACTGAAGGCTTTGCGTTGCATTCCAGCAATATAGCGAGAACAGTTGCGTCGTGCAACTTTTCTGGTAAGTTTTAACATGAAACTTTTGCGCAGCGGCTGATGCCGCGGATTAAGGACCACCACAATGGATCGTCGTTTGCTCGTGCTTGCCGTCGGCATGTTCGCCATTGGTACAGACAGTTTCGTAATCGCCGGAATTCTTCCTGAGGTGACGCAATCCCTCGGCGTCTCAATCGCAGTCGCTGGGCAAATGGTCACCGTCTATGCGTTGAGTTTCGCCGTGCTTTCGCCGGTCATCGCCGCGGCGGCGGCTCACTGGCCGCGAAAGCGACTTCTCCTCGCCGGCTTGGCGGTGTTCGTCATCGGTAATCTCGTCACAGCCATTGCACCGACCATCGAATGGGTGTTGGCGAGCCGTTTCGTGGCGGGGCTCGGCGCAGCGATGTTCAGCCCAACGGCGACGGCGACAGCCGCCTCACTTGTGCCGGCGGAGAAACGCGCGCGTGCACTAGCAATCGTGGTGGCCGGGTTGTCCGGTGCGACCGCCCTGGGATCTCCGCTTGGAACATTTATTGGCGGGCTGGGTGATTGGCGCGCCACCATGTGGTTTGTCACTGTCGTTGGGGCCGTCGCTACTGTTGGCGTCTACGTGCTGTTGCCGGCTGTCCCCCCCTTGCCGGCAGTATCGTTGCGCGCGCGCCTTGGTCCACTCAAAGACATTCGCGTGGCGCTCACCCTTTTGACCACACTAGTGGCGTATTCAGGATTCTTTGCGGTTTACACGTATCTCGGAGTGACCTTCGATCGCGCGACAGGTGGAAGGCCCGAGGTCTTGGCCGCACTTCTGCTCCTTTGGGGTATCGCAGCCACCGCTGGCAACCTGGCAGCCGGATACTTTACCGATCGGTTCGGCAATCGGATGATTGTCAACGGCTCGCTTGCGATCGCCGTGGCGAACTTCGCATTGATGCCGTGGAGCAGTGCGCACCTTTGGAGTTCTGCCCTGGCTCTGGTTGTCTGGGGCATTTGCGGTTGGGGCTTGTTGGTTCCCCAACAGCACCGGTTGATCAGTTTGTCGCCCGCATCGGCGTCGCTCTTGCTGGGTCTGAATTCGGCTGCCCTTTATGTCGGCGTATCGGCTGCCGGTCTCATTGGGGCGGCTGGCATCACGGTGCTTGAACGCCATCAACTCGGCCTAATAGGCGGTCTCTTCGTCGGTGTGGCCTTTGTCATAGCGCAGGTGGCGAATTGGCAGATACGAAAAGGTTCTGAGATAGAGCTCGGTCTGGCGACACCGTGAACAGGCGCGCCACAGGCATGCGCGCGATAGAGGCGTGTGTGAGTGATGCGTGGCGAGATGATATGTCTGGGTGAAACCATCAGGCATCCCATGATCTGATCGTGAGAAAGGTAAGGCGTTGCTTTCGCCGAGCTCCGGGCCCGGGGCTGCCTTGGTTGATTATGCAATGGTTGACTGGCTGTTTTCGGGGCGAAGCTCTATCGACCTCGACGACTGGCGTTGGCGGCCGACGCTGCCCATGCAGAGCACAACTCTGTAAGCGCTCGTCTATTGAGCTGCTCGTGGAAGGTCTTGAAATACGCCGAACGGTTGACCGAAGAGGGGCGCAAAGAGCTCGGCACGCCAGTGTGTGCGGACCGCCGAGCTCTTGTAAAGCATCTTCAGGCGAATGGAGCGACACCACTCAAGTCAGCAAGACCATGCGTCTTCCTGATCAAATCGCCTGCGCGCTCTCCGATGACGACACACGGTGCCATCGTGTTTCCCGTGGTGATACGCGGCATGATCGAGGCATCTGCGATACGAAGACTTTCAATACCGTAGACCTTGAGCTCGTTATTGACCACGGACATGCTGTCGCGTCCCATTTTGGCCGTGCAGGACTGGTGCCAGTAAGTGACAGCGGACTTTCGGATGAAATCGATCATCCCTGCCCGGTCGCGTGTGCCTGGAGCTGCCTCGCTCGTGACCAGCGGCGTGAAGGCGTCGCCATTTCCGAGTTCGCGACACAGCTCAACCGCCGCCAAGGCGGCAGCCATGTCTTCCGGCTGACTGAGAGAATTTGGTTCAATCAGGATAGGGTTGTTTGTATTGGGGCCGGAGAGCCTCAGCCGGCCACGGCTTTTCGGCTGCGCAAGCCCTGAAAACATCGTCCAGCCATGCGCCGGGGTTTCCAGACCTGTTTCTGTCGGCGAAGGAACGGCGAACTCCAACTGGCACTGCAGAATGTCCGGTTGAGAGAGGCGGGAGTCGCTTTTCCAATAGAGTTTTGCTTCGCAGCCTCCCCCGCCGACGCCTTCCGGCTTTCTATATGCCCAGGTGCAGCCGAACGCGAGATGATCTTGATGATTTCGACCCACACCCGGGAGATGCTGCACGACAGATATCCCGTGAGCTTTCAGTTCGTCCTTCGGGCCAATGCCTGACTGCATCAGCACCTTTGGCGTATTGATCGCACCCAGCGACAATACCGTTTCGCATCGCGCAGTGAACGCACGCCGCTGTCCGTTGACGAGAGCCTCAACGCCTGTCGCCCGTTTGCCATCGAAGATGAGGCGCGTGACCAACGCCTCGGTTACGACCGTAAGGTTCGGTAGCGACATGAGCGGACGAACATAAGATCCGAATACGGACTCCCGCTTGCCATCCCGGATGCGCAGTTCTGCGATCGATGCACCTCCGGGACTTTCCATCAGTTCGCCGTTCGGAGTGTCGAAAACCGGAATGCCCATCGCCGATGCAGCGTTCAACAGAGCCTCTGCGATTGGTTGTGGCGAACGTGGCTGGGCGACATATACCGGTCCTCCAGCCCCGCGGCGTAGCGCATCCGGTGTGCCGCGCCAGTCTTCAATCCGCCGATAGTAGCCGAGAACCGATTCATAACCCCAGGCTTCATCGCCCGCTTCAGCCGCGAAATGATTCCAGTCTTCCTTGTGGCCTCGCGCCCAGACCATAACATTGATGCTCGAACCACCACCCAGTCCCTTCCCCATGCTGAGAGGAAGCCGCCTCCCGTAGAGCTCAGGCGCCGGCTCTCCAACGAAACCCCAGTCACGGTTCGTACCGAGATTGAGTGGCCATTGCGACGGGTTTACAACGGACTCGGCCGTATCGTCTCCCCCAGCCTCAAGAAGCAAGACGCGGGCGTTTCCGCATTCTGCCAGTCGGGCGGCAACGACGGAACCACTGGATCCGGCTCCACATACTATGAAGTCAAAATCGGCTGGGACCTCAGGATGTCGTGGCGCCGGATTTTCACGTCGGTTTATGTCATGCGTATTCTGATCCACGGGGTTACCTTTGTGAATTGGTGGGCTGAAATTGCAAGTTGTCCGCGAGCGCTATTGGCATCCGAGATGCAATCGATCTCAATCGGAGATCGACGTTTTTACATACTGCCTGTAGAGCCGCGTGTGATGGGAGGTGAGGACATTCCAGCATCCGATCATCGGAACAGGAATGCCTGTCCCGATGATAAAGCTCGAACGACCATCCTTACTGCGCCGAAACAGTTTTCGCCGCTTCGTCGATGGTGTCCGCGACCACCGTTGGCTGCGTCATGAACAGAGCGTGGCTTGCTGCGACCTTGGTGATCTTGGCTTTAATCCGCTCTGCCATATGGACCAGCATGGCTTGGTCAAATGCTTTGTCCTCTGTGGCGATGACGGCCCAGCTTGGCTTGGTTCGCCAAGCAGCATTCTCCAGCTTCGTGGCAAACGCCGACATGTTGATTGGGACCTGCGAATCCCGCATGAACGCGACGTCGGTGTCGCTGGCGTCATGTGCAAATCCAGCCTTGAATTTCCCAGGGTTAACGTACCCAAATCCATCTTTCGTGGTTTCGATGACGAATTCAGATGCCGGGGCAAAACCTTCATACTGCTGGGCCGTCGTCTCGCCTGCGTCCGGTGAGAGCGCGGAGACGTAAACCAGTCCCGCGACCTTTGTATCAATGCCGGCTTCCGTAATGACCGTTCCACCCCATGAATGGCCTACCAGAATGGCCGGTCCATCTTGCCGCTCAAGTGCACGCTTGGTGGCGGCAACGTCGTCTTCGAGGGAGGTCAACGGATTCTGGACGATGGTGACACGATATCCACGCTTCGTGAGATTGTCGTAGACGGCCCTCCAGCCGGAACCATCGGCGAAAGCACCGTGAACGAGTACGACGTTCTTTACGGCCCGGTTAGCAGGGATCGTGTCCGCAGCGTTCGCAGGCACTGGGGCGGATATTGCGGCTACGGCTGCGACGGTGGCCAATATGGTCCTGGTGGTCATGGCTTTCTCCTCTTGATTCATGCGATAACTGTTATCGCGATAAATAATGCCTGTCAGTTTTCATTCTTCGTGTCAACAAAATTTATCGCAATATTGTTTTTTGCAGTACTTTTTGCTAATTCTGCGCCGACAGGAGCTCAAAATGACGAAACGACATAACGACCCGCCGCCGCTCAGCGATCAGCTCTGCTACGCAATCTACACCGCTGGCATCGCTATCCAGCGTGCCTACAAGCAAGTGCTTGACGAGTTGGGTTTGACCTATCCGCAGTACCTCGTACTCAACGTTCTCTGGCGCGAAGACGAGCAGACGGTTGGTGCCATCGCCCATACCCTCGCTCTGGAATCCAGCACGCTTACGCCGCTTCTAAAGCGGCTGGAAGCATCAGGCTTGCTGCGACGGACACGAAATCTGAGCAATGAGCGGCAGGTTGTCGTTGCATTGACGAGCGAGGGACGCACGTTGCAGCACCGGGCCGGCTGCCTCAGCGACACATTGCTCGCAGCCTCTACACAAACGCCCCAGGAGTTGGCATCCTTGAATCGCGATGTCCGGCATCTCCGCGACGCCATCTATTCACAGATCGGCGGATGGGACGCGCCCGCTTGATCTGCGAAGGCGTCTCGATCTAGGCTGTCGGCACAGTTCCTCCATCGATGGTGTATTCGGTACCTGTGATCGATGCAGCGCGGTCCGATGCCAGGAAGGCAATCAGATTTGCCACTTCCGTCGGTTTGGCAGGGCGCCCGAGAGGTATGCCGCCCAAACTATCCATGATGATCTTCTTGCCACCCTCAAGATCCGTACCCGCCTTGTACGCCAAGCGCTGGGCCAGGTGAACGGACGCTTCCGTTTCGATCCAACCCGGAGACACTCGCACGACGCGGACGCCCTTGGGCGATACCTCCTTGGACATGGCCTTGCTATAAGTCGAGAGTGCCGCCTTTGCTGCGGCATAAGCCGTGGTCGCTTCCGGTAGAGGTAGCAATCTTTGGATGGACGTGACATGCACAACCACACCGGTTCCCCGTTCGACCATGTCTGGAACCAGTTCGCGATCCAGTCGAACAGCGGGAAAAAGATTGAGAGACATTTCGTTGTACCACTCGGCATCAGTTAGCGCCCCAAAGCCACCGCCAGCTGCTGCCGAACCACCCAGCATATGAACGATGATATCGACGTTGCCGAGACGTTGACGCGTAACGTCCGCGACGGCCGCGCACCCCTCTTCAGTCGTGAGATCGGCCTCGACAAACAATTCTTCCGGCAGGTTCTCAGGACGCGTCCGCGCGGTCGTCAACACCTGCGCGCCGAGGTCCCGAAACAGGCTGACGGTCGCAGCCCCGGTGCCCTTGGTTCCAGCAGTAATGAGGGCTCGCTTGCCTCTTAGGTTGAGAAAGTCTGTCATCACCGGATCTCCAGCCAGGCGATCTTGCCGTCCTTGATGGTGAAGGCATATGAGAGCGTCACCGGGCTGCCGGGAAACTGGCCGCCAACTTTGGCTCGGACGAGCACTTTGTTGCCGTCAACGGTGGATTCGAACGGTTCAGAAACGTACTGCGTCGCCTCCTTCGCAGCCACCCACCATTCACGGATAGCGACCACGCCTTGATGGCGCGATCCCTCATCTTCGACAACGGCTTCGATCGCAAAGGTCTCCGACAGCGCATCCGCGTTGCTGCCGCTGTCAGCGTCAAAGTACATGTTCACGATATCGGGCATATCCATTGTGGTTCTCCTCATTGGTTGACCCGATAGTAGCGCTCGACCATTGCGTAAATAAGTGGGATAAACCGGCATGCAGCAATGAACAGATCGGGACAATGGAGCAAGCCAACCTTAAGGAACTTGAAGCGGTAATCGCTATTGCCCGGCGCGGCACATTCCGCGCAGCGGCCATTGATCTTGGCATGTCTACGACAGCGTTGAGCCACACAATAGGCAGGCTTGAGGCGGAGCTTGGGGTGCGATTGTTCAACCGCACCACACGCAGCGTGTCGCTGACGGATGCCGGCAGGCTCTTTGTGCAGCAGGTGGCGCCCTCGCTTCAAGATCTCTATGCCGCCTTGGATTCGGTGCGGGCGCAACGTGAGACACCTTCCGGAACAATACGGATCAACGCGGCGCCCTTCGCGGCGCGCGCAATCATCTCGCCGCTCGTGCTTGAGTTCCTGCGCCGCTATCCCGACATGAATGTCGATATTGTAACTGAGGGAAAGATGGTCGATATCGTCAAGGACGGGTTTGATCTGGGAGTCAGGGTTGCGGGCCTCGTTCCCAGCGACATGATTGCAGTTTCGCTCGGCCGGCCTCAGCGACATGCTGTGGTTGGGTCTCCTGAATACTTCGAGAGGCATGGGAAGCCGGTGGTCCCTCCCGACCTCCTCAGCCATCGATGCATTCGCGTTCGCCTCCCCGATGGCTCCCTGTTTCGGTGGCGTTTCGAGAAGGACGGGGAGCAGGTGCAAATCGATGCACGCGGCCCGATATCGCTGGACGAGGCTAGCCTCACGAGAACCGCTGTCCTGGAAAGCGCCGGTATAGCCTACATCTTCGAGCAAGACATTTTCCCGGACATTGAGGCGGGGCGGGTCGTCCGTGTACTGGAAGACTGGACGCCACCGTATCCGGGGCTTTGCCTTTACTACCCTGGGCGCCGACATCTGTCAGCCGGGGTCAGGGCGTTCTTGGAACTTGCGCGTGAGCTCGCGAGAGTGAGCTAATTGAACCGCCAGTGGAAGAGCTTTGCTTGTCTCTTCAACGCTCCAAGCGGACAGATTTGCAAGGCGTGAATGACCGGTTCGCGGCCAGTAGGTCACTGATCTGCGATTCCACAAGGAATGAGCGGAAGGCAGACCCTCGGCTTCTAGGATCTCGTTCGAGTAGCCTGGACAACCGACATGGCGCGCAAAACCGCGTCCCTGCGTAACGAATTGATTGTCCGCTTCGGGCTATTAAATCGCGTCCAGGGAACGCATGAAAACCATGTGGTCGTAAGTGCCCCCAGCGCTGCAATTGCTGCAAATCTTTCGCGCCGCGACGGGCCGTCCACATATGCGCAGAAGTCCGGATGGTGGGATCATCGTCAAATCAGCGGTCGCGGTCTTTGGTTTATAGGGACCTTGTATCGAAGGAAGGTGCCGCGCTTTCGCAGTCCACGCCTCTGCGCCGCCGCGCGCAGTCACGGACATCGTTTAATCGCGACCGTCTGCGAGCCAGATCACTACCGTCATCAGCTCCGCTCACGTGAGCGACAAAATCACCCAGATCAGAACGGCGGCTGAGATGATCAGCAGCACGATTGCTGCGGCGCGTATTACCTTTCCCATCATTGTCATCCTCCCGCCAGAACCGCGCTGGTGCCATGAGATAAATTGGCAGAACCGCAAACTTGCTCCGTGGCTGCGGCTCTGAGTGCCAGCGGGGATGTGCGTGAACGAACGATGGCGACCAACCAAAATTGCAGCGTTTTGGTTAATTTAGCGTTGCCTCACGTATATTGGTTTTCTATTGGAGAGATTTGGAGCCGTTGCTGCATCTTTCCGGCAAGTCGCCAGACGCTTGAATGCCCAAGCCGCGCTTGGAAAAGGGGCAGACACACCCGTACCGGACTTCGCCACCGTGATCAGTGGTCAGGCGAACACCAGACTCGAACCTAGTTCTTGTTCGGCGATCGCTTCGGTAAGGCCCGTGCGGGCAAAACTCTCGCGTATCTGCTGGCGAAGCCAGCCATTCGCTGGATCAGTGTCGGCATGTTTCGCCCAAACCATGTTCACCGCAGGGAAGGTCAATGAGACAGGCAATGGGCTGACCTCTAGACCCAACAGAGGACCGTAGCGTTCTGCGATCCTTGTCGGCACGGTGGCAATTACGGGACTGAGTTGCGCTGCTGAAAGAACAGACATGTATCCTGGGGCGGCAGCAACGACGTTGATATCGACACCAGCGATTTGAAGGGCATCCTTAATGCACCCCTGCAGTGTCTCGTTCTGGGATATGGTGGAATGCTCAGCTGAAAGATACTCAGCCAGGCCGACTGGATTGGTGAGGGTCATGAGATCCGTATTGAAACAGCACGACACCCCGGTGTCATAAAGCTTCTCAAACGACCTGCGGCTGGTCATGGTGTAGGTGCAACCAACGGCGAGATCGATCGATCCATCCTCCAGAGAAGGCTCGGTCGCCTCATGTGGAAAAACACGCGCGAGGAGCTTGATCCCTGGAGCCAGTCGCCGCAGCCGCGCGGTCAGATCTGGAATGAGCAGCAGTTCGATTTCCGGGGACATGGCGATCCGGAATATTCGCTCTTCCGTGGCGGGATTAAATTCCTCGCCTCCCGTTAACGCCAGTTGCGCCTGCCTTAATGCCTTCCTTATCGGAACCGCGAGGCTTTGCGCTCGCGCGGTCGGCTGCATGGTTTGGCCAACGCGTATAAAGAGCTCATCCTGCAACAGCACACGCAGCGTCGAAAGAGAATGGCTCATCGCCGGCTGTTGGATTTTCAGACGTCGTGCGGCCTTGGTCACGTTCCCCTCAGCCATCAATGCGTCAAAGGCGACAAGAAGATTGAGATCGAAAGAGCGAAGATTGAAATGATCGATAGTTGTCATGACCCACATCGATTTGCGCGTTGATGTTACGGTACATATTTACTCTCCAGGTCAGTTCAAGGCCGCACTTGCCACCTCGCGTAAATCGGGAGCCTTTCATGCAAACTCGTCGTTCTTTTCTCATCAATACAGCTGTATTTGGCGCGGCCGCAGGGACCGGGATCGGACTCCCTGCCACCAGCTTCGCCAAGGCGCCCATGGTCGGCACGCAGGCGGCGGGGTTTTATCGGATGAAGCTCGGCGACTACGAGATCACGGCGCTTTCCGACGGAACGGTGAAACTGCCGATGTCGAAGATCTATCAGAACATGGCCGAGAACGAAATCGACACCTATTTAACCGACCGGTTTCAATCGGGCGCGGCAGAAGTTTCCGTGAATGCCTACCTTGTCAACACGGGTGAGCGCCTCGTGCTGGTGGATACCGGCACAGGCGACCTGATGGGTCCCGCGCTGGGCAAACTTGTGTCGAATATCGAAGCATCGGGCTATAAGCCCGCGGAAATCGACGACGTCATTTTAACCCACATCCACGCCGACCACTCAGGCGGACTGGTTTCGGGCGATGATCGCGTCTACAAAAACGCCATTCTGCACGTCAACCGCCGGGAAGCTGAATTCTGGCTGAAGGCAAAAGCCAAAGCGAAAGCCGACCAGGTACTTGGGCCACAGATCGCCCAGGCCGAAAGGTGCCTCGGGCCGTATGTCGACGCCGAGAAGCTTGAAACATTCGATGACAATGGCGCACCGCTTCCTGGTTTTGCGTCCGTTCTGCTTTCCGGCCATACGCCCGGTCACAGTGGTATCATTGTCGAGAGCAAGGGCGAAAAGATCGTGTTTTGGGGCGATGTCGCCCATGGGGACGTGCTGCAATATGATCATCCGGATGTCACGGTCGCATTTGACGTCGACCAGAACGCCGCTGCAGCAACCCGCGCGACGGCTTTTGCTGAGGCGGCCGACGGGCGCTATCTGGTCGCCGGTGCGCATCATGCTTTTCCGGGGATCGGACATGTTCGCCGCGATGAGAACAATTACGACTGGGTGCCGTTGGTATACCGGGCCGTCTACTGAACGTTGGCCCAAACGCACGTCATCTACAGCGATCGCACGCCGACCTCCCACGCGAGAAGTAGCCGGATATCTACCCCGCTTCTCGCCAATGGCCCGGAAACCGTCGAGTTTGGCTTCCCTCCAGAAGCAAATTGCGCATCGGGTCGTCAAGAGGTGACGACGGGGCAACCCGGATGTGATTAAACGGAGCCTGGCGCGAGCACTCGCCAGGAGGTCGTGAATTTGGAAGAGCCGGAAGAAATCTCTCGCGGTCCACTTTCGAAAGGAGCGTTATCGAAGGGCCCCACCTTGCAGGTCTCGCAAGACCGGGACGAAGCGGCTGCTCCACCTGAGCGGACCTCGCCGCTCGGCCTCGAGCAATACATCGCGGGCAGGACGCTTGTCAGTGGCGATGGCCCGGCGTGGAACGACCTGTTCGTTCAGGTCTATTCCCGCCGCGACAAGCAGGAAGCGTTTCTTGTCCCAGCTGTTGCGGAACCGCTGATCGTCTGGGTTATGTCGGGCGAAGCGAATGTCGAAGAGCGCGAACTCGGCGGCGATTGGGTATCCAATATCGTGTCGGTCGGAGACTTCTTCCTGACCCGTTCCCCGACGCCTTACGAAATGCGCTGGCGTTCGACTGGGACGGCGCCCTTTCAGGTGATGCATCTGTATTTATCGGTTCCTCTGTTTGAGCGCGTCGCCCAAGAGGTGCTTGGCGGCGATGGGCCGCCCGTGCTGCTCGACGTCTCCGGCGGGAAAGATGAGCAGCTCTCGCATCTATTGGCCTTGATCCATCAGGAACTTGCCGCTGAAGGCAAAGGCAGCCAATTGTTCGTGCAAGGATTGGCTCAAAGTCTCACGGTGCACCTGATCCGCAACTACGTATCGGAGGATCGGCAAGACAATCGGCAGACGGCTTTGCCAGGCTTTAAGCTTCGGCGCGCCATGGCTTATCTCGAAGCGCACCTGGCTGACCCGTTCAACCTGGCGCAGCTCGCCGTCGCGGTGGGCATGAGCGAGTTTCATTTCAGCCGACTGTTTAAGAAAGCAACCGGCCTTTCGCCCTCCCGCTACCTCATTCGCCAGCGCGTCGCCAAGGCACAGCAGCTCCTGCAGGAAACGGATACGAGCATCATCGAGATTGGCCTGGCCGTTGGCTATTCGAGCCCAAGTCACTTTGCCCAGGTCTTCCGCCGCGAGACAGGTCTGCCGCCGAGCCACTATCGTCGAGGATGATTTTTCATCCGTCTGCGATTTGAGCAAGATCGCGACAGGTCGCGCAAGGCCCCGTGAGAAGGGCCGGCGTGAAACGCTTAGGTTCCTCCTTGTCGAAACGAAACGCCCACCGCGGTGGTGGACTTCAAAGACAAGGAGTGAAGACAATGGCCAACCTCAACGGAAAGATCGCATTGGTAACTGGCGCGTCGAGCGGCATTGGCGCCGCTACCGCCGTAAAGCTCGCTGAAGCCGGCGCAAAGGTCGGCATCGCGGCTCGCCGGACCGAAAAACTCGAAGACCTGAAGAAGCGGATTGAAGCTAAGGGCGGCGAGGCTCTGGTGATCGAGATGGATGTCGTTGATCCGAGCGCAATCGAAACTGGCGTCAGGAGGCTTGTCGAAGCCTACGGCTCGATCGATATCCTGGTCAACAATGCGGGCCTGATGCCACTGTCGGACGTCGACCACTTCAAGGTCGACGAGTGGCACCGGATGGTGGACGTGAACGTAAAGGGCGTGCTCAACACGACGGCCGCCGTTCTGCCTCAGATGATCAAGCAGCATTCGGGCCACATCTTCAACATGTCCTCGATCGCGGGCCGCAAGGTCTTCAAGGGTCTTTCCGTCTACTGCGCCACGAAACATGCGGTCACGGCCTTCTCCGACGGACTGCGCATGGAAGTCGGCCAGAAGCACAACATCCGCGTGACCTGCATTCAGCCAGGCGCTGTTGCCACCGAGCTCTACGACCACATCACCGATCCGGGCTACCGCAAGCAGATGGATGAGCTGGCCAGCCAGATGACTTTCCTTCAGGGCGAGGACATTGGCGACACCATCGTCTTCGCCGCCCAGGCTCCGGCGCATGTCGACGTCGCTGAGCTGTTTGTCTTGCCGGTTGAGCAGGGCTGGTAACAAACCGGCCCTGAAGGGTCCCTGCCTCAATGCAGGGACCGTTCAAGGGAGATTGTCATGAAGGAATTACCCGCCTCTCAAGCCTACCGCGTCCTGGAACCTGGCCCGATCGTCATGGTCTCAACGAGTGATAACGGCAAGCCCAACGTGATGACCATGGGCTTCCATATGATGATGCAGCATGTCCCGCCGCTGATCGGTTGTGTCATCGGGCCTTGGGATCACAGCTACCAGGCTCTCCGAAAAACCGGCGAGTGTGTCATCGCTGTACCCGCTCTCGATCTCGCCGAAACCGTTGTCGACGTCGGGAACTGCTCGGGCGATCAGGTGGACAAGTTCCAAAGGTACGGTCTAAGGACACGACCTGCCAAGGACGTGTCCGCACCGCTCCTCTCCGACTGCTTGGCCAACATAGAATGTCGAGTTGTCGATACCAGGCTCTTAGAGCCTTACAACCTCTTCATCCTTGAGGCCACGAGGATGTGGATCAACGAGAACCGAAAAGAGCGTCGAATGATGCATCACCGCGGTGACGGCACGTTCACCGTCGATGGCAGCACACTCGATCTCAAAGACCGCATGGTCAAGTGGCGCCATCTCCCCTGAGAGGCTCCGTCCCAGAATACACCTGAAAACCCCTTACGAAAGGAAGAGTGCCATGTCTGCTTATCTCGTTGTCGATCTCGACATCCACGACATGAAGTCTATCGAAGACTACCGGTCGAAGGCATTGCCGCTCGTCGCCGAAGCCGGTGGGAAGCTCATCGCCATCGATGAAAGCCCTCTGAAGTTAGAAGGCTGGACAGCCACCAACGTGCTCATCATCGAGTTTCCCGACAAGGATGCGATCCGTCAGCTCTTCGCATCACCCGAATACGCGCCATTGGCCGCACAGCGGCAGGCTGCGGCCGCATCGCGCATCATCGCACTCGACGGAGTCTGAAAAGAGCAAGATCGCGACAGCTCCCGCATAGGGGCGAGAGATCTTATCCGCTCATGCCGTAAATTATGCGGGTGCCGCTCCAACCAAGAAGGAGACCGGAAATGGCTGAACTGACTAACGTGGCCTACTTCACTGCAAAGCCGGGCCGCTCACGCGATCTGGGTGACGAACTGCTTCAGCTCGTCGCTCCATCCCGCAACGAGGAAGGCTGCCTACGCTATCAGATCCACCAATCCAATGACGTTCCCGACGTGTGGATGGTGCTCGAAGACTGGCGGCATGCATCCGACTTCGAACTGCATATGAGCACGCCTTACGTCCAGGCTTTCATGGCGAAGGTCCCGGACCTGTGCGTCGAAGACGTGGAAATCTGCGGCTACCAGCAACGGTCTCCGCGGGCCTGAAACAGAAAGGAGTATATGAAATGAGCACGCAAAACCCTAAAGTCTGGCTTGTAACCGGATGCTCTACAGGCTTCGGTCGCTACATCGCGGAACACCTGCTGGAAGCCGGTGAAAAGGTCGTGGTGACGGCTCGCAAGACTGACAAAATCGCGGATCTTGAGCAGAAGGGCGATGCCCTGATCCTCCCGCTCGACGTCATCGACCAGGATCAGTGCCAAAAGGTCGTTGATGCAGCAGAAGCACACTTCGGACGCATCGACGTTCTGATCAACAACGCCGGGATCGGTTTCTTCGGTGCTATTGAAGAAACCGCCGAAGTCGACGCCCGTCGCCTGTTTGATGTCAATTTCTTTGGTGTCGCCAACACGATCCATTCGGTGCTTCCGCATATGCGAGCCCGCCGCAGTGGTACGATCGTCAATCTGACATCAATCGGCGGCCTGGTCGGCTACACTGGCGTGGGCTACTACTGCGCCACCAAATTTGCGGTGGAAGGCCTGTCGGATACGCTTCGGAAAGAAGTCGCCCCTCTCGGGATCAATGTCATGACCGTCGAGCCCAGCGCCTTCCGGACGGAATGGGCAGGCTCGTCGAACGAGGTCTCCGCGTCCATTGAGGATTACGAGGCGACAGCGGGCGAGGCACGTCGTGCTTACCACGCATCGGTCGGAAAGCAGGCCGGCGATCCCGCGCGTGCGGCGAAGGCCATCCGGGAGGCCGTGCTGGCGCAACAGCCGCCCCACCATCTTCCGCTCGGCAATGACGCCGCGGACGCAGCCCTGAAGAAGGCGGAGGACCTCAAGGCAAACGTCATTGCGTGGGAAGCTTTGTCTCGTTCCGCCGACTTCCCGGCCAACTGAACCAATCCAGCCAAACCCAATGCGAACCAACACTGCCGCGGCCTTCGCCACGGAGAATGAAGGAGTGTGTCATGTCAAAGCGATTTGATGGAAAAGTAGTAATCGTAACGGGCGGTGGTTCAGGTATCGGCGCCGCCATTGCCAATCGGCTTCTTGAGGAAGGAGCGTCCGTGATGATCTCCGGCAGAACCGAGAAACGTTTGTCGGACGTTGCCTCTAAGATGCCGGCCGACCGCAGTGGCATCTTCGTCGCAAATGTTTCCTCACGGTCGGACTGCGACGCCCTTGTCGCAGCGACCGTCGAACGATTCGGCCGCATCGACACTCTCGTCAATGCTGCAGGTATGAATCTCGTCGGCACTATCGAAGAGACCAGCGATCACGATTGGGATGAATGCATAGCCTCGGACCTTTCCGGGGTTTTTTACATGAGCCGTGCCGCGGTTCCGCATCTCAAGAAGACCAAGGGTTCGATCGTCAACATCGGCTCCGTCTCGTCCCTAGGTGGCGGCTGGAGCCATGCAGCCTACAATGCTGCAAAGGGTGGGGTTGCAAATTTAACCCGATCAGCGGCCTGTGACCTCGGCAAGTTCGGGGTCAGAGCCAATACTGTGGCGCCCGGACTTACCGTCACGGGAATGGTGGAAGCGATCATGGATGATGACGCGCTTCTCGAAAAAGCCTGGGACCGGATACCGTTGAGACGGGCAGGCCAACCTCAAGAGATTGCCTCGGCGGTCGCTTTTCTTGCCAGTGATGAAGCTACCTGGATCACCGGGATCGTCCTGCCGGTCGATGGTGGCCAGACTTGCACAGATGGCGGTCCGGAATGGGGCAAATGAAAGCACGAAAAGCCCGGACGACTGTCCGGGCTTTTCCCTTTGATCGCGTGCTTCGATTAGCGGCGGGCGTCGAGGCTGTATCGGCCCGCCCCGAACCCCACTATCTGGAGCAGACCGCCGGCCATCGCGATGTTCTTGAAGAAGTGGATGAACTGGTTCAGATCGCTGAGGTTGTTGTGGAACGTCAGTGCCGTGGCAACGCTGAACAGGCCCAGGACCAGGGCAACGATGCGGGTCTGAAAGCCGAGGATCAGTGCGCCGCCGCCGACGATCTCCGTCACGACTGCCGCGCCATAGGACAGCGAGGGGAAGGGTAGGCCGACCATATGGATATAGCTTATCGTTCCGGCCGGGTCCGAGATCTTGCTGATGCCGGAAAGCAGGAAGATGGCGGCAAGAAGAACACGGCCGGCCAGCGGGGTCACGCCGTTGACGAGGATCGACCGGGAAAGAATTTCAGCGCGCTCAGCGATTGCATCGGGATAAGACATCGACGTTTCTCCTGGGTTGGGCCGCAGCCGCCGTGGCTGCGTCATGAGGAGAAACTGCCATCAAGAGATCGGACTAAAAAGCCGGATATTCTCGCGCATTATCGTCGATAATTTCGAACAATGACGAGTATGCGGCATCTCCGCCCCGTTGATTTGCGGTTGCAACGATGATGGCGATCGCTGGCGGAACGCCCGCATCCCAGTTATGGCACGGCTTCGGCAATGGTCCTATGGACGTTCCTATTCTTAGTCTTCGCGCAACGCTTCTTAGTGACGTGAGAGCAACCGTACGTCGGGAACAGGGTTGTCTCCCGCGGTCGGCACAAAGCCGCCACATGATAGTCTTCGCAGGCAAGGTCTTCCTGTGTTTTTGCGCAGTCTCTGGGAGCTGCGGCGAGTTGCACGGAATAAGCTTCCCCACGTCTACAACAGAGACGCCTCGTCGCGCCAAAAGATAACACGCTGAGAGTGATTGTCTGAAAGGCCCACACTTTATACGCGCTCGCCGATGGGTTGCCCCGTCGACCCATTTTGAACTCGGTCGCTGGCTCAATCCTAGCCGCGGTTTTCGACGACCGTACTCGTTCGAATGGCATGGCGAAGTCGTGTGACCTAATAGGGATGCCGCCCGTCAAGCGGGCGGCTCCATTTGTCAATCCTTCAGCAGGTTTAGAGCGACGAGCGGCTGTCCGAAATGCTGCAGAGAGCCAGAAGTTTTGAAGCTGCCGAGATCGGAAGGCGCAAAACCAAGGCGAGCGATCAGGTCAGCGACCGTCGTGCGCGCTTCCTGAAAGTTTCCGGAAAGGAACAACACGCGTCTACCGCTTTCCTTGACCGGATCCGCAGCCAGAACAGCGGCCGGGAGCGTGTTGAACGCCTTCACGAGCTCAGCACCGGGGAACAGTTCGGCGACAATTTCCGAAGACAGGCGGCCGCCGAGATCGCGCGGCTTGAACGCAGGAAAATCGATAGCGTTCGTCGCATCTACAATGATGCGGCCTTCCCAGTCCGATTTTCTCTTAGCGACTTGCGGTACAGCATCATACGGCACTGCCAAAATAATGACGTCGGAATGAAGAGCTTGCTCCAGTTCCGCAGCCTTCACCGTGCTGCCAAACTTGTCGGTGATCATCTGAAGCGAAGCCGCACCGCGTGTGTTGGCGATAACGGCATCGATGCCTGCGGCGTGGAAACGTTCTGCCAGTGCAGAGCCGATCGCGCCAGAACCAATGATTGCATATGTCGTCATGGTCGTTCTCCTTGATATGCTGAGATTGTCAGTTGAAGTTGTCGGGGAGGGGAATGAACTCGTCGTCTCCCGGCACGCCGGGGAATTGCCGTTCGCGCCATAGATTGGCGGCATGGCGGATGCGATCTTGATCGGTGGCTACGAAATTCCAGCGGATGAAACGCTTTTCCGGAAGCGGTTCTCCTCCAAACGCAAGGAACCGGGATGGTTGCCTCGCCTTCACTACGATTTCTGCGCCGGGCTTGAACACGATCAGACGGTCAGGCCCGTGGGTCCCGTCCTGACCGGTGATCTCGATTGCACCGTCGACAACGAAGATCGCTCGCTCGATATGCTCGCCATCGATCCTGTAGCGGGCGCCGGCCTGAAGCTGAATGTCGGCGGAAAACAGATCAGAGAAGGTGGTGGTGGGTGCGCGCCGGCCGTGCAGGGTGCCGGCGAGAAGCTTCATGTTGATGCCCTCGCCACTGACCGTCGGCAATTCGTTGACGCTTAGGTGCTGGAAACGTGGTGTCGTCTCTTCGGACTGTTTCGGAAGAGCAATCCAGCTCTGCAGGCCTGCGAGCTTCCCTCCGTCCTTGCGAATGTGCTCCGGCGTGCGTTCAGAGTGAACAATGCCGGAGCCGGCCACCATCAGATTGACTTCGCCCGGGCTGATCGATTGTACGTAGCTTTCACTGTCACGATGCAGCAGTTCGCCTTCGAGAAGATAGGTGAGGGTCGATAGTCCAATGTGCGGATGGGGGCGGGTATCGATCCCCTCGCCGGCCCCAAAACGAACCGGTCCGAAACTGTCGAGAAATATGAACGGACCAACCATCTGGCGCATGGCCGAAGGAAGCGCGCGGCGGACAGAGAAACCTCCAAGGTCTCGGCTCGAAGGCAAGATCACCTGTTCGATATCAGCGTTCGACAAATAGGACATCGTCAGCTCCGACGGTTGAATTTCGATGAGCTGAAAATAAGTCCACTAGACGTTTCGGAAAACTCAGATAATTTCGGCGGAAACGATCGAGGAATTCGAAATGTCAGATCCCGGCCAGCCGACGCTGGATCAGCTAAAAGTGTTCATCACCGTGGTTGAAACCGGGAGTTTCGCGGCCGCATCCCGCAAGCTTAACCGAGCCACCTCGGTCATCAGCTACACGATCGCCAATCTTGAAGCGCAACTGGGCGTGATGCTGTTCGATCGGCTATCGACGAAGAAGCCGCAGCTAACCTTGGAGGGCAGGACAGTCCTTGCTGAGGCGAAGAGCGTTGCTCATGGCATCGATAACCTCCGTGCCAAGGTGAAGAGCATGCTTCGTGGCGTGGAGCCGGAGGTTCACCTCGCACTTGATGTCATGCTGCCCGCCGCGCGCGTCATGGATGCGCTGAAGGCGTTTCGGAAGGAGTTCCCGAGCGTATCGCTTCGCTTATATGTCGAGGCGCTCGGAGCGGTCACCCAGATGGTGCTGAACCGAAACGCCGGGATCGGCATTAGCGGCCCGCTCGATGTCGAAATCGCCGGGCTTGAACGCATCGGCGTGGGGTTCGTCAAACTGATACCGGTGGCCTCGCCTGACCATCCTCTGGCGGGCGGTTCACATCCGCCCGGAGCCGCACGAAGACACATTCAGTTGGTCCTGACCGACAGGTCTCCGCTCACTCAAGGACATGAGTTTGCTGTTGTCGGAAATCACACGTGGCGTCTGGCCGACCTGGGCGCAAAGCATATGCTCCTCAAAGAGGGCATTGGTTGGGGCAACATGCCCGAGCCGATGGTACGTGATGACATCGTGGCGGGTCGTTTGGTGCAGCTTGACCTTCCCGATTGCAAAGGCGGCCCCTATCGCCTTCAGGCAGTGTATCGCACTGATGCGCCCCCTGGCCCTGCGGCCAGTTTCCTGGTTGACCATTTCCGAAGTCAGGATGTGGATGAGCCCATCGCCGCTGCTTAGCAGACGCGTTGACCCCTCTTCCGGCTTCGACCGCTTGGCGTGGGCGCGAGCGTACTGTCATTCTCGATATGGGGAACGACGTCCTCAATGAGCAGAAGAGATGCCTGGTTGGCAATTGAACGGGCTGTGCAGTCGACAAGTTCAAATGTTTCGGCCTGACGCCGAAGCCCGGCCGTGCCGCTGATCGAGGAGTGCCTTGCCAGCATGGAATGCGCAGTCGATGCCGTGAAGCCCATAACCTCTTCATTCTGGATACTGAGCGGTTATGGATCGAGACTGAGCGCAAGGCGTAGCTTGCATCACCGCGGCAACCGTGCCTTTGCGGCCGAAGGCAGGTGCTCGGTCTAGAGGGCGCATGGTAAAATGGCGTCACGTTCCGAGGCGACGCCATCGCTGTCTTTAGCAGTCGCCGGGCAGGAAAGCGGCCCGGCAATCATCGAGTTCAAGCGCATTCTCGTGGATAACGGCGACCTTTGAGGGGGCATTGGCACTGCCGGTCCACCGATCGAAGTTGGTCGCTAGCAACAGCAGCAGGACGACAGCCATCGCCACAGCTTCCACCAGCGACGGGCTGAGGCGCCGGCGGTGGGCCTCCTCGATCGTCTCGAGATTCCGAAAGGCGGGATGAAGTTTGTCACAATCGGACATGATGGTTTCCTCCGAGCATCAAGGGATAAGCACCATCGGACCGCTGCTGCGGCGTTCGAGAATGTCGGCATGGGCGCGCTGCGCTTCGGAGAGCGGATATTTCCGCGCGCTGATCTTACCGAACACACCGGTGCGCCAGGCATCGAACACCTCGTCGGCAGCGGATTGCAGGTTGGCCTTCGTCACATGCTGCCCGGTGCTGCCGCGCACGAGGCGGATGCCGCGACGGCTGAGTTCCGCCTCGTCGATGGCGGCGCCACCGGATGCGGCGCCGATCACGGCGATCGTCCCGCCGTCACGGATGGAGCCGAGCGTCGATGCGAAAGTCGTTGCTCCCACCAATTCATAAACGACATCGACGCCATTGGGAGCGAGGCTGCGGATGTGGTCGTTAAGCGCGAGTGTTTCATATGCAAACGCATGGTCGACCGCCTGCTCCAGATCGGCGAGCTTGCGGCTCGAACCGGTTCCGATGACCGCTATGCCGCGCGCCCTCAGCCAGCGGGCAAGCAGATTGCCGACGCCGCCCGTCGCGCCCTGAACGAGCACGCGGGCGTCTTTGTCGGGCTTCGCCATGGCATTGATCGCCATCCACGCGGTGAGGCCCTTCGTAAGGATTGTCGCTGCCTTCTCTGCGGAGATGTCGTCGGGCACCTTCACGAGGACGTCTTCGCTGACAATGCGCTGGGTGGCATAGCTGCCGGGGGCGAAGAAGTAGGCGACCCGGTCGCCAGCGGCGAAGCGGGTCACGCCCGGTCCGACCGCTTCCACAGTGCCGGCACCCTCCACGCCGGCGACGGCAGGCAGGGCGACCTTGAACGTTCCATCCCGGAACATGGTATCGACGAAGTTCACGCCGATGGCTTCCTGTTTGATCAGAACCTCGCCGACGCCCGGGGCGCGGGCATTTTCCTGCTCGATGCGCAGGACGGACGGGCCGCCCCACTGGCTGTATTGGACGACGTAGGACATGGTCTTCTCCATTAGGCAGGCATGGCCTGCCGCCAAGCGGATTCAAATGATGAGGGTTTGCCGTCGCCTGAGACGGCCGGCCTCGGGGTTCTAGCCCTCGAATGCCGAGCTGGCCCAAGCCTGGCACCGGACGGCAATGTCCTGATGAACCAGCACGTTCGGCGTTTTATCGCCGATTCCCTTATGGGTCAGAGGACCGCCAGCAGGCCGCCATCTACGAGGAGGGCGATGCCCGAGACGTAGCTGGAGAGGTCCGAGCCGAGATAGGCCACAGCGTCGCCCACTTCGGAGGGCTGGCCGAGGCGGCGCAGCGGGGTGCGCTTGCGAAAGCCTTCTGAAGCCTCGGCAATGCCGGGGCTAGTGCGCAAAAGCTCGGTGTCGATCGTGCCAGGTGCGACCGCGTTGACGCGGATACCGTCCGGGCCGAGCGCGTCGGCGAGCGATTTTGCCATCAGCACGACGCCGCCCTTGCTGGTGGAATAGGCCACGGTGATTCCGGCGCCGGATATGCCGCCCATGCTGGCCATCAGCACAATGCTGCCGCCCTTGCCGTTCGCCTTCATTTGCCTGGCAGCGGCCTGCGCGCCGAACAGCGGGCCGTCGAGATTGATCGACAGCAGGCGGTGGTAGTCGTCTTCCGGCACGTCGGCGCCATCGGTGCGGAGCGTAATGCCCGCATTGGCGACCATGACGTCGACGCCTCCGAACTCGGCCGAGGCTTCGACGAGTGCATCGTTGTCGGCGCGTTTGCTGACGTCGGTCTTGACGAAGCGGGCGGCCGAGCCGATCGCCTCGATCTCCTCGACCGTAGGCCGGCCGCCTTCGCGCGGGGCCTCGGTGATGTCGGCGACGATCACGGCCTTCGCCCCGTGTTCGGCGGCGCGGATGGCGATGGCGCGGCCGATGCCGCTTGACGCGCCGGTCACGATGACCACCTTGTTCTTCAGAATGTCACTCATGGCACTGTTCCTTCAGAAAAATGGGCTGGCTCAGCCCTTCGGCTGAAGCTGGAGGCCGAGCTGGCCGACGAGCGAATAGAGATTGGCGACGCCCCAGTGTTCGGTGATCTTGCCGTCGACGACGCGCATGGCATCCACCGTCTCGAACTGGATCGTCTTGCCGGTTGGTTCAATGCCGAGGAAGGTTCCCTTGTGGGTGCCGTAGTAGGTCTTGAAGGTTGTCACGAGATTGCCGTCGGCCGTTTGCCAGTGGATGACCGCATGGAAATCCGGAAAAGCCTTGCGCAGGCCGGCATAGAGGCCGCGCACGCCTTCCTTGTCCGGCACCATGTTTGGCTGCGGCGTGTGATCGAGAAAATCCGCGGAAAAGACTTCGTCGAAGATGGCGAAATTGCCCTTTCCTTGCACCTCTTCGGTGTTCCGGCGGACCACTGCGATCGCCGCTTCGCTTTCTGCACTTCTGGTCATGGTCTTATCCTTCGATGTCAGGGGTCAAAGTTCGAAGCCGCCGATGGTCATGCCGCCATCGACGACGATCATCTGGCCGAAGACGTAGCTTGCGGCCGGGGAGCTCAGCCACACGGCCACTTCGGCGAGCTCGCGCGGCTGTCCGCCCCGCTTGGCGGGGATGGCTTTCCGTGCAAGATCGGCGAAAGCCGGGTTCTGGGCGCTGTTGGACACGACCATCGGCGTTTCGGTCCAGCCGGGCGCGAGTGCATTGACGCGGATATTGCGGCTGGCGTTTTCCATCGCCACGACGCGGGTGAGGCCGTGGATGCCGTGTTTGGAGGCGGCATAGGCGCTCATGCCGCCAGGTCCGGTCAGCGCGGCAACGGAGGCGGTGTTGGTGATCGCGCCGGCGCCGGTCTTGGCGATCAGCGGAAGCTCATATTTCATGCCGAGGAAGACACTGCGCAGATTGACGGTCAGCACCCGGTCGAAATCCTCGATCGGGTAGTCCTCGATGCGGTAGGTGCCGCCGGTGATGCCGGCATTGTTGAATGCTGCATCCAGCCGTCCCGCATCCTTTTCGATGCGCGCAAGGAAGGCCTTCACCTGCGCCTCGCTTGAAACGTCGACGGTGAAGATGTCGATCTTCCCTGCCGCCGTGATGTCCCTGGTTTCCTCAAGACCGTTCATGTTGAGATCGGCTGCGAAAACATGGGCGCCGCGCTCGGCAAACAGCCGTGCCGCCTCCCGGCCTATCCCCGAGCCTGCGCCGGTGACCAGTACCACTTTGCCGTCGAAATCCGCAGACATGGCTTCGCTCCTCGCCCGCCCGTGCGGGACGATGTTTCCGGTTGATTGTTGGTGTGGAGTGGGGCCGGAGACGTGAACCTCCGGCAGATCGGCTTAGCCGAAGACCTTGATAGCCGCGGCCGCCACCAGTTCGCCCTGGTGACGGGCGCCGGCGAGGTCGATCTCGGTCGGCCGGCGCGATCCGTCGCCGCCGGCCACCGTGGTTGCACCATACGGGGCACCGCCGACGATTTCGTCGGCGCTCATCTGGCCCTGGTGGCTATAGGGAAGACCGACGATCATCATGCCGAAATGCAGGAGGTTGGTGATGATCGAGAACAGCGTGGTTTCCTGCCCGCCGTGCTGCGTGGCGCTGGACGAAAAGGCGCCGCCGATCTTGCCGTTCAGGGCGCCGCGCGCCCAGAGGCCGCCGGCCTGGTCGAGGAAGGCCGCCATCTGCGAGGAGATGCGGCCGAAACGGGTGCCGGTGCCGACGACGATGGCGTCGTAATCCGCAAGTTCCGCGACTGTGGCGATCGGTGCTTTCTGGTCGAGCTTGAAATGGTTGTGGCGGGCAATCTCCTCCGGAACAGTCTCGGGGACCCGCTTGACATCGACCTGAGCGCCAGCCTTGCGGGCGCCTTCCGCGATGGCATAGGCCATCGCCTCGATATGTCCGTAGGTCGAATAATAAAGGACCAGTACCTTCGCCATTTTTGTTCTCCTTTGATTTGAGGCAGTCGCCCTTGCGGCTTGGGACCAAACTCGCATCGAACCGCTTGGGGGAATAGTCGAATAAAATGATTGGTTACGGTCGAAAAAATCGAACGATATAGCGATGGCTGCATTTGTTCGGACGTTCTATTAAATCGACCATAACCCTCGAATCTTTGCCGCTGTTGCCGATTTTTTAGAGGTGTAGCCTTCTCGACGACGCAAGAAGCGGTGCGATCGAGGGAGGCGGTCATGGATTTGCGCAGACTTCGCTACTTTGTTGCCGTGGCTGAGGAACTTCATTTCGGTAGGGCCGCCGAGCGGGCGCATGTCGTTCAATCGGCCATCAGCCAACAGCTAAAGCTTTTGGAGGACGAACTCGGTTTCACCCTCATCCGGCGTTCGCGCCAGGATGTTAGCCTGACTTTGCTGGGCGAGGTTTTTCTACCCGCGGCGCGCGAAATCCTGCAACGAACGGAGGAGGCGGTGCGGCGGCTGAAGGCATCAGCGAGCGGCATTGTCGGACGCCTGTCCATCGGCTTTGTCGATAATGTCCTATGGACGCTGCTGTCGCCGATCATCCGGGATTTTCGTGAGCGCTGGCCGCATGTCGATCTGAAGCTCATCCCAATGGACCGGGACGTGCAAGTGGAGGCAATCGCCGCCGGTACGGTCGATATCGGCATCATTCCCGCCCCCTCCCATCTTGCTGCGGCCGTCAAGACGGAGGTGCTGATATCCGCGCCGCTCATGGTCGCGCTACCATCCGCGAACGTGCTGGCATTGAGGCCCAAGGTCGAGATGGCGGAGCTGGCAGCGGAACCCTTCGTGACCTTTCCCCTGCAAATGAACAGCCGCATTCTCGATCTGCTGAAGACGGCCTGTGCGGGTGCGGGTTTTGCCCCGCGCGTGACGCAAGAGGGCGGACAATTGCACACGCTGCTCTCGCTTGTCAGCGCCGGACTTGGCGTGACGCTGGTGCCGAAATGGGTGGCGAAGCTTCCCCAGCCAGGCGTCGTGTTTCGCGATCTTGCGGATTTTTCCACGCCCTATGAACTGCTGCTCGCCTGGAAGGACGACGAACCGAACCCGTCGGCCGTCACATTCCGCGAGTTGGCACATGATGTCGTGCACATGGCACTCAGCGGCACGCGGCGCGCCGGCAGGCTCTGATCTCGAATCCCGATCACGAGGTCATTAATCATCGCCTGCAGACATGCACAGGGGTTGCGGCGGCGGCAATGTCGGGAAGGACGGTAACAATGTGGTTGAGTGCTCCGGCAGGGGCTTCCCCCGTCGATTCCTCAGACGGCCCTCGAGGTCGAGCACGGCGCGGCCGGCATCGATGACATTTGTGCCGGGACCAACGAACCGCCGGATTTCTGGCAATATGTACCGAGCATCAGGGATGAGGCCTTTTTCGGACACCGGCCGACGACGCGGGAATGATCCGAGTCATAGCCGCGATGGGTAGGGAGATCGAAGTCGACCAGGCCGACAACAGCACCAATCACCACAGCGGCACGCGTTTCAATTCGTCCGCTTTGGCGCCTGTCCGCTGTTGGAACGGGCACCAGGCCTTCGAAAATCCCGGCCGAATTTTCGGCCAGCTCGCCGAAACGCCGGACGGGGTGCGTTACTCTGCCTTTCCACGCATGTTTCGCGCGGCGGTCGCCAACACTATGTGCTGGCACTCAGCTGTGAGGTTTCCTGCGCAGACAGTTTCCACGGTTTCAAATTCGACCGCTATTTCCTGGCGCATCTGCGAGCGCACCCAATGCGCCAGCCGCGCCGTGCCACCCTTGAAAGGGCGGCTGGTAATGGAGCACAACAAGGGCCGAGCTATCCCTGCTCAATCCGCCCAGCGGGCGAAAAACTGTCGTCCTTCGTGCTTCCCGAACATTTGCTTCGAGCTACCACGACGGGAGAAAACAATTCGTGCTTGGATTTCAGCGGTCAGCCAGTCGTTTGTGCCCCTAAAGCGAACCGCGCTCATAAAAGCGCAAGAGCCCGATGATGGTAGCAAGCGTGCGAGAGCAGCATTTGTTCGAGGCGCCTAGTCTGGCTGTGTCCGATGAAAGGACATTCCAACCAGGAGAGCGAAAATGACTGTGAATCAAGTAAATGAAGTCGAAGGCAAGGTGGCTATCGTAACGGGTGCCGCGAGCGGAATCGGCAAGGCAACTGTCGAACTGCTGCGTGCGCGCGGCGCGAAAGTCATCGCCGAAGATGTCGATCCCGACGTGAGATCGCTAAAAGCGGACGGAATCGTGCCTTTGGTGGCCGATATTTCCAGGGATGGCAGCGCCGAGGAGGCTGTCGCGCTTGCTCTGGAGCATTTCGGAAAGCTCGACTTGCTGGTCAATAATGCGGCCCGCATCGTCTACAAGCCCGTCGTGGAGATGACTCGCGATGATTGGGATTATGTGATGGAGACGAACGTTACCGGTGCTTTCCTTCACTCCCGCGAAGCGGCGAAGGTGATGATCAAGCAGAAGAGCGGAGCGATCGTGAATATCGCGTCCTATGCCTCCTACTTCGCCTTTCCGACAATTGCCGCCTACACGTCGTCCAAAGGCGCGTTGGCACAGTTGACCCGGACGTTGGCGCTGGAGCTTGCCGAGCATGGCATCCGCGTCAATGCGATCGGCTCGGGTGATGTCGTCACCAACTTGCTGAACAGCTTCATGGAAGACGGTCCCGGCTTCCTCACGGAGCATGGCAAGGGTGCGCCGATCGGCCGTGCCGCCCAGCCGTCGGAGATCGCGGAAATTGTGGCGTTCCTCGCGTCCGACCGCGCAAGCTTCATCGTTGGCTCCGTCGTGATGGCCGATGGCGGCTATAGCGTCCAGATCAAGTAAGGAAGGGGCCATTGCCCGAAAATTGGTAGTGGTCCGTCAATTTCGGGGCCTTCGGCAGCTATTTGCCGATGGCCCCGGAAACCTTATGCCTCACGCCACAGACGTGGTGTCCGCTCTGGTTCGGTGTTCCCGTCGAAAGCGCTGAACATGCGCGATAAGCGCCCGCAGCTTGGGCGCCATGTTGCGCCGGCTGGGGAAATAGAGAAAGAGCCCCGGAAAGGGCGGCAGAAAATCCTTCAGCACTGAAATCAATTCGCCCCGTTCGAGATAGGGGCGAAACGTCTCCTCCAGCGCAAATGTGATACCGCCGCCGGAGAGCGCCGTCCGCATCATCAGGCGCAGGTCATTGGTCGTTATCTGGGGTTCGACGGAAACATCGAAGGCTTCTCCCTCCTGCACGAATTCCCACCGATATGGTGCAGTGTCCGGCGCTGGGCGCCACCCGATGCAACGATGATGAATCAAATCCCTTGGGTGGGTCGGCAATCCATTGGCTTCGAAATAGGCCGGGCTCGCCACGACGACTTCCCTTTGTTCGCCCGATAGCGGAATGGCCACCATATCCTGTTCAATGATGTCCCCCAGACGTACCCCCGCATCGAAACCGGCGGAGACGATGTCAAACGTGTCGTCCGTCACCGTCACATCCAAGACAATATTGGGGTAAGCCTCGGCAAACGACGCAATGAGCGGGCCAGAGAGAAATTCTTCGGCAATCGAGGTCGCCGCGATGCGAAGCACGCCGTGGGGGTTGACGTTGCCGCCGACGTCTTCAAGCGCGGACAGGACCTCGGCCAGGGGGCGAGAAAGCGTGTCGCGAAGGCGCTCGCCCGCTTCAGTGAGCCTGACGCTGCGCGTCGTGCGCGTGACGAGCGCGATCCCGCAGCCATCTTCCAACCGCCGGATGCCCTGACTGACGGCCGAGCGCGTAACACCGAGGCGAGCAGCGGCGGCCACGAAGTTCGCCTCCTCGGCCACCGCGAGGAAGAGGGGTAACAGGTTTAAGTCGATTGTCATTGTCGCGTCCTGCTAACCAATATGGTTATGTATAATGGGATACCGACGACAATCAACGCCGTCTATCCTTCTTTCATCCCACAACGCACAAGGCGAGTGGAGATCGAAACCCACCCAGGATGAAAGGAAGAACGATGACCTCTTTGAAGCTTTTGCTGACTGCAGCCGCCATTGCTGGCGCATTCACAGCTCCGGCCGCCGCCCGGGACGCCGCTTGCCCCCAGCAGGGCGACAAAGCTCCCTTGTCGCTCCACAAGAGCTGGATCATGACGGGATGGGAACGGCATGAGGGTGATCCCCGCTTCGTATTCGCCGAGAAAATGCGCGCATATTACGACCTGGAGAACACCACCGGCGTTTTCTACGATAATTTTGCGCCCGGTGAGAAACAGCTCTTCCGCAATGCGGCCCGCTACGGTGCAAACTGGGAAGACCTGCAGAATGCGGCACGGTCCGTTGCCCACGGCCTGACCGACGGGCACGATGAGATCATCGGAGACAGCGTTGCCTCGACCACTCTGGGCTTTGTCGGCCGGATCGAACGCCTCGACGGAAAAGTGATTGCTTTCGACGGTCGTTCGCAGTTGGGTTGGCAATGCGTGAAGGGGGCATGGAAGATCCGCCATGAGCTGAACTACGCCTGGACGGTCGAGCCCAAAACAATCGAAAAATTCCTGGGGAAGGCACAATGACCGGGAAAACCTCACCACACCCCTATGCCGGCATGTGGGTCACGGCCGATGGCAACATCCGCCACGCGCTTCTGCCGAACGGCCGCTACGACGAGGCGCGCGGGCGGCGCGAAAGCGCCTATCAGGGGCGCTATGAAGTGACCGGCGACCATATCGAATACTGGGATGATACCGGGTTCGCGGCGGATGGCGATTTTGTCGATGGCGTGCTCTATCATGCGGGCATGGTGCTGTATCGCAAACCGTGAAGCATCCCCACGATCAGAAGGCGGCTTTCAGCGGGCCGCCTTCTTCGTGCCCGATCCGGGCGTGCGTCAGGGCCTCTTCGGAGCAATCGGCTGGGCCAATGATCAACTTGGATCGGCGCCCATGACTAGTCCCTCGATGTCGTGCTTTTGCGTAATCGGCACGAGCTCGTCCACCACGCGGCAGACGAGGTGCTTCTTGCCGATTTCCGGCAGGGCATCATACCAATCCCGCGTGACCATCATGTCGTGCAACTCTGCATGCCCAGCGCCCGGCCTGTCCACACCCAGCACCATGACGGGTCGTGCAATAGGGGACTTATGCTCCGTGCCTCGGTGCACCGTCAGCGCCGAGCGGCAGGAAATGTCGCCGCGCTGCGGATACTTGCGTGTCGCACGCTCTTGAAACCGGCCCCAGAGCGCCTTGTCCGGGAACATTTCGTGCTTCCATTCCCGGCCATCGTCATATTGCGTTCCCGGCGCCACCTCGAACGGCCCCATATCCTCGGTGACGTCAACGCCGGTGAGGTTGAAGGCAAGCGAGGTAATCTGGTGGTCTCGATAGGTATCCACAGGCGAGGGGAAGTCGCGGTGCCACGGCTGGTATTTCGCGCCCTGGAACGGCACGTCGAGGCCTATCTCCACGATCTGGTAGTCCGATCCTAGCACGTTGGCGCAGACATCCACCACCCATGGATGGGTGATGAGATCCACGAAGCCGCGGAAGGCCTGGGGATGGATTTCGACATACCAGCGGCGCGGTCCCCGGCTGACCGCGCCGCCGGGCCTTTGAATGGCCGACCAGAAGGCCGTCATCATGTCCTCGTGCATATCGTCGGCCCATGCCAGACTAAAAGCACCCTTCAGCCCGATGATGCCGTCTGCCGCCAGCTGCGCCATCTGCGCAGCAATATCGTAGTCGGGTGCTGGCTTCGTTTTCATCCGGTTCTCCTCCCAATTTTCAACAAGGCTACTGCGACTAATAAATATTAGTCAATGGCCGATTTTTATTAGTTGGTGTAGAGAGGGCAAAACGGGGGCGACATGAGCGGTGGAAAAACGAAGACGCGCGTAACCATGATGGATGTGGCCAAGGCGGCCGGCTGTTCGCAGGCGACGGTCTCGGTGGTTCTCAACAATGTCACGGACATCAAGATATCGCCTGAGCTTCGGGCGCGCGTGCTGGATGTCGCGCATAGGCTCGGCTACGGGCTTGCAAGCCCCATCCGTCGCGCGGGCCTTGAGGATCTTCGCGGCGGCTGTATTGGCTTCATCGTCGATCAGCTCGCGACGACCCCGGAAGCCGTCAACGCCATCGAGGGCGCGCGGCACGCTTCCTGGGAGAACGATGTTACAATTCTCGTGGCGCAGACGCAGGGACGGGCCACGCACGAGCGCAAGGCGGTGGCCAGCCTTTTGCAGGCCGGTGCGCAGGGGATCGTCTACATGTCCGTGTTCACCCGCCGCATATCGCTCGATCCGGTCTTCGAGGACCTTCCCGTTCCGCTCGTGCTGCTCAACTGCTATACCAGCGATAACCGTTTTCCCGCAGTGGTTCCTGATGAGGTGACCGGCGGGCGCATGGCGACGGCGACCCTTATCAGGAAGGGGCATACACGCATCGCAACGATCGTCGGCGAGAGCTTCATGGAGGCGGCGCAGGATCGCCTCGCGGGCTATCGTGAGGCGCTGGCGGAGGCGGGCTTACCCTATGATGACGGCCTGGTGGCCGAAGGAAACTGGACGCCGACATCCGGCTTCGAGGCTACCCAAAAACTCCTGTCGCTTCGAGAGCCGCCGACGGCGATCTTCTGCCAGAACGACAAGATGGCGATGGGCTGCCTAATGGCGATTGGCGAAGCAGGTCTGCGCGTTCCGCGGGACATCTCTGTCGTCGGCTACGATGACGACGAACTGTCGCGCCATCTGCGACCGCAACTGACTACCCTGGAGCTTCCGCACCGGCCGATGGGGGCCTGGGCGATTGAGCACCTTGCAAAGAAGCCGCGCTCAGGCCATCACAGCCTAAAAAAGCTCGGATGCACTTTGGTCGTCCGGGGCTCGGTCAGTCGTAAATCGGCCTGACAGGATCAAGGCGATGGGTAATTATTTCAGCGGACGAAGATCTTGGAAATTGCGCTCCAAGAGCGCGCGTGTTGCTCACCCGCGTAAGACGGAAATGGCCAAGAGAAATGCATCGCCCCCGAAACCTTACCAGCTATCCCACTCCGAGCCATCGGCGCGCGTCGCCAGTCTTGACGCCTGATCCGGCGGCGCGTGACGTCACGACGTGGCTCGTGTCTATTGCGGTAATCGGAAATGGTCGTCGATGAGACGGCGGTGGCGAGTGTCCTTGTGCCAGCCGATTGCCTTTCGGTAGCTGCCGAAAAGCTGCCTTTCATGCACGCCTTCGACGGTCAGGCCGTGGACGGCCTCAGCATCCGGTTCAACATACAGCGCATCGACGGGGCAGTAGAGTTCGCACATGAAGCAGGTCTGACATGCATCCTGACGCTTGATGAGCGGCGGTCCTTCGCGCTGTGCTTGGAACACGTTGGTGGGGCAGACCTGGACGCAAAGATTGCAGTCGGTGAATGTGTTGGTGTCTAGAACTTCGATCATTATTCTGCTGCTTGCTTGTATACGCCGGGATCGACCGCTTCGTGCCGAACGGAGATGTGGTCGAGGCCGCTGAGGATGAGCCTGTGGTGTTGGGCGGGGTTCTGCGTCGGATAATCCTCCCGTCTGTGCATACCGCGCGTTTCGGTACGAGAAAGCGCCGCGCGATACATGAAACGCGCCGTTGCCAGCATGGCCTGCGCCTCCCGCAGCTTGAGGGAATGATCCTCGTTGAGAGCGGTTGCCCGTCCGACGTTTTCCCAAAGCGCGTCCAGCCGCTTCAGAGATGCCGAAAGGGCCGAATGCGTGCGGAAGTAATTGATGTCGAGCGGGAATACCTCGTTCTGGACAGCCTTGATGATCTCTGCCGGGTCGATGCCCTTCGTTTCAGAGAGCGCGATGCATGCCAGGCCGAAATCGGTAGCGCTTACCCGCTGCAATGAATAGGACGCGGCAGCCGCGCCAGCAAAGGCACCTGTGGCGATCGCCCAGGCCGCGTTGTGGCTGCCACCGCCGGTGAACCCGCCGCAGATCGGCTCGCGGGTGGCGTTGTCGCCAGCGGCGTAAAGCCCCGGAACAGTCGTTGAACAGTCGAGGCCGGTCAGCCTCAATCCACCTGTACCACGGACCGTACCTTCAAGCCTCAGCTTGACTTCGAAGAAATCGGTAAAGGGATTTAGGCCGCGCCTATCGAACGGAACGAAGAAGTTCGGCTGCGCGCGCCTGAGGATCGCCTTGACCTCGTCAGTCCCGGCAAGGTCCAGCCGCGCAAACACCGGCTCCGAAAGCAAGGTGCGGGCGATAATCGAGCGCCCACGGGCCGAACCCGCTCCCTCGATCAGGCTGTGGTCCTTCCGGTAGAACTGCGCAAAGCGGTAAAGCGCCGTCTTGGTGATCGAGGCGAAGGCGGGCGAAATCGCGTAGGCGGAGGAAAATTCCATGCCCGAGAGTTCGGCGCCAACCTCCGCGCCCATCAGATAGCCGTCTCCGGTCAAGACGTCGCAGCCGAGTGCCTTGCTCATGAAGGCACAGCCGCCAGCGGCAAGAACGACGGCGCCGGCGTTCACCACCCAATGACCGCCGGCCTGGCGCCGCAGGCCGCTTGCGCCGACGACGCGTCCTTCCAGTGTCAGCAGTTGCGTCGCCGGATGATGATCGAGAATGGTGATCCCGGCATTCCTTACCCGGCGCCGCATCAGCCGCATGTATTCCGGCCCCTGGACCGAGATACGCTGCTCTTCGCCGTCGTCGTTACGGGGGAAGGGGTAGCCCCAGTCCGCCAACCGATTAACACTCTCGAACGTCTTGTCGAGGACGGGCACCATCCAGGAACGTTCGGACAGATAACCGCCCATCGCCTCGCGGCTGGCCATGGCTGCCTCCCGTTCCGCCGGGTCCGGCGGCACATACCAGATCTGGGTGCCGGCCGAAGCCGTGGCACCGGAGCTGCCGCAATATCCCTTGTCGACCAGCACGACCTTAGCGTTGCTGGATGCAGCTTCGATGGCGGCCCAGCACCCGGCGGGTCCACCGCCAATCACGAGCACGTCGCAACCGATTTCGACGGCGGCGACGCTTGCCTCACCTGACTGTTGCAATGGCACACTCATGACAGGGATCCTTTCGACGAAGAAATATCGTTGCGATTTAAATCTATGCAATGCATAGATTTTTGAGTCGTTTTTGCCGGAGCCCGCCCATGCCTCTCGCCAGCCTCGCCATGTATGTCAGTCCGCCGCCGATCGAGGAGGCGACGCGGCTTTTCTGGAAAGCATTGGGGGACCGATTGCGTGGGTATGGCCTTGATGCGCCCGGGGCGCTTGACGAGACCGTCGCCTACAACGAGGCGTGGTTCCGTCCGGACCTGCTGTTCGGCCAGACCTGCGGATATCCCTATGTCCAGCACCTTCGCGGGAGGGTTCAACTGGTGGCGACGCCCGTTTACGACTTGCCTGGCTGCGACGGCCCGCACAAATGCAGTTTCATCATCGTCAATGCCCGGTCGTCGGCCAGCTCGCTCGGCGATCTGCGCGGGATGCGTGCGGCGATCAATGAACCGGGCAGCAATTCCGGCTACAACCTGTTTCGAGCTGCGGTAGCGCCACATGCGGTCGACGGCCGCTTTTTCTCGTCGGTCATCGAGACGGGCGGGCACCGAGCAAGCATCGATGCCGTAGCGAGTGGCGCGGCCGACGTCGCGGCAATCGACTGCGTTACGTTCGGCAACACACTGCGCTTCGATCCCGATCGCGTGGCCGCGGTCCGTGTTCTTGCGGAGACGACGAAGGGACCCGGACTGCCCTTCATCACATCCGCCTTGACCTCGGCCAAAGACCTCATGATCCTGCGGCGTACACTGGCGGAGACGATCGGCGATCCTGAACTCGGCGGCGTCTGCGACACGCTCTCGCTCAAAGGCATCAGCCTCCTGGGCGATTCCGACTACGAGGCACTGGCCGAGCTTGATCGGGACGCTGCACGCCATGGTTACCCTGCTATCGTCTGAGGGATGACGGCCGGCCTTGCGGCCAGCGGAAAGTGACAGGCGACAGCGCGTCCGTCTTCGCCCGCCCGAAGGGCAGGGGCTTCTGCTGCGCAAATCGGCTGCACCAAGGGACAGCGGCTATGGAACCGGCATCCGGCCGGTGGATGGGCGGGACTCGGCAATTCTCCGGAAAGAACGATTCGTTCGTGTCGGCGGCTGGGATCGAGCGTCAGATTGGCCGAAAGAAGCGCTTGGGTATAGGGATGCGCGGGGCCGCGAAACAAAGCGGCGGTCGGCCCGCTCTCGACGATGCGTCCGAGATACATGACGGCAACCCGGTCCGCGACCCGCCCGACGACATTGAGATTGTGGGAGATCAGCAGATAGCTGAGGCCCAGGTGATCCTTGAGCCCTCGCAGAAGGTTCAAAAGATCGCCTTGTACCGAGATGTCGAGGCCGGCGGTCGGTTCGTCGGCGACGATGATCGACGGTTCGGCTGCAAGTACGCGGATCAGAGCCACGCGCCGCGCCTGCCCGCCACTGAGCTGATGGGGATAGCGAGAGAGAAGCTGCTCGCCAAGCCCGATCCTTTCGGCCAGCCCCATGATCCGCCCCCAGTTCTCGGCCGTGAAGGCGGCGCGGATCTTCAGGGGCTCGCTAAGCAAGGCTCGGACCGTCAGACGAGGCGAAAGGGACGCGACGGGATCTTGAAACAGGAGCTGGATCCGGCGCTGCAGGATGAGGCGGCGTTGCCTGGAGGCATCCTTTAGTGTCTCGCCCTCCACGGCAAGCGTGCCTTCGGAAAGCGGCTGCAGCCCGACGATCGCGCGGGCGATCGAGGACTTGCCGCAACCGCTTTCACCAATGAGCCCCAGGGTTTCGCCACGCCGCAGTTCAAGCGAGACGTTGTCGACCGCGGTGAGCCGATCGTAGCGTACCATCGCGTTATCGAGGGTTAGAATGGGGCGGGCCATTACGCAGCCTCCTGCCAGCAGGAATAGGTTCGCCCCTCTCGCGTCTGCCGCCGGGGCGGCCTTTCATTGCAGCGGTCGTGGCGGGCAGGACAACGGCTGGCAAAAATGCAGCCTTGGGGACGGCGTGCAGGATCGGGCACGGTGCCGGGAATGGTTGCCAGATCCTGCGAGGGATCGAAGGCCGCATAGGGATCGATCTCGCAGGCGAGCAGCGCGCGGGTGTAAGGATGGCGCGGGCGGCTGAAGACGACGCGCACGGGTCCGTGTTCCACCACCGTGCCTGCATACATGACGATTACGCTGTCGCAGAGTTCGGCGATCAGGCCCATGCTATGGCTGATCACCAGCATGGAGGCGGACGTGCGCTGTCGTAGCCGGTCCAGCACCTCGACCACTTGCGCTTCGATCGTCGCGTCGAGCGCGGTTGTCGGCTCGTCGGCAATCAACAGCTTCGGTTCAACCAGGAGTGCCATGGCGATCACCACGCGCTGGCGCATGCCGCCGGAGAACTCGTGCGGGTAGCGGTGCATGCGCGCTGCCGCATCCGGCACGCCGACATCGGCAAGCATTGCTTGCGCGCGGCCCCAGAGCCTGTTGCGGCTCTCCCGGGGGAAGCGCCGCCGCTGGATATCGACGAGCTGCGTTCCGATGGTAAACATCGGATTGAGCGCGGTCATGGGATCCTGGAAGATCATTGCGATGTCGGTCCCTCGCAACGCCCTGGTTTCGTCTACGCCAAAGCGCATTTCGCGCCCATCGAAGGCGGCCCGACGCGTGGAAACCTGCGCGTTGCCGTCAAGCAGCCCGAGCAGGGCGAAGGCGACCGTTGACTTGCCGCTGCCGCTTTCGCCAACGAGACCGACGGACTGTCCGCGACCAATGGTTATATCGACGCCGTCGAGGATGTGAGCCGTGCTTTCGTGACCCCGGTAGGACACGTGCAGGTCTTCGATGGTGAGAAGGGCGTCAGTCAAAGGGCTTTCCTCAGCTTCGGGTCGAGCGTGTCGCGCAAGGCCTCGCCGAGAAGCGCGAAGCCGAGGGTAGCAAGGACGAGCGCCAGTCCGGAAAAGGTCGCGAGCCAAACCGACTGGTCGAGATAGGTATAGCCGTCATTCAAGAGGTTGCCCCAGCTTGCCAGCGGCGGACGCACGCCAAGCCCGAGAAAACTCAGGCCCGCCTCGATGGTGATGACAACAGGGATATCCATGCAGGCCAGCACGAAGATCGGACCAATGATGTTCGGGGTTACGTGATGCAGCACGACCCGCCAGGTCTCTGCCCCAAGCACTTTTTCGGCCTCGATGAAGGGACTGTTGCGAATGGCGATCGTCTGGGCGCGGGCAACTCGGCCGAAATGGGGAATGAAAACAATGCTGACAAGCAGCACGACATTACCGAGGCCAGGGCCGAACACGGCCACCAATGCCAAGGCCAGTATAATGCTGGGAAACGAAGTGACGATGTCGAAGACGCCGACCACGGCGAGATCGATTGCACGCGGCGAAAGGGCGGCCGCAATCCCGAAAGTGACGCCGGCGCTCAAGGAAATGGCAATGACCGAGAGTGAAATGCCGAGCGCCACCCGTGCTCCATAGATCAGCCGGCTGAGGATGTCGCGACCGAGATGGTCCGTTCCAAGCAGGTGCTGCCACGACGGCTCCATCAGCCGGTTCGCCGGCGCTATTGCGTTCGGGCTATAGGGCGCAATCACCGGTGCGGCGATCGCCCCCAGACAGAGAAGCGTCACCGCAAGCATTGCAAACGTGCCACCCGGGCGACGGGAAAGAGCGATGAAGGCTTGCATCTCAGTGTCCCTGACCAGATGTAAGGCGGGCGCGCTCGCGTGGATCGATCAGGCTCTGGGAGAGGTCGGCGATCAGATTGGTCAGCACATAGAGCATGACGATGACGAAGACGCCGCCCTGGACGACCGGATAGTTGCGTGTGCGAATGGCGTCGTAGATCAGCGAGCCGAGGCCCGGGCGGTTGAAGATCACTTCGGCAAAGACGGCGCCGCCGAGGAGTTCGCCGAAACCCATGCCAAGCACCGCCAGGGTCGGCAGGATTGCCGGCTTGAGTGCGTATTTCATCATGATCTTGGTTTGGCTGACACCATAGGCACGCAACGTGCGAACGTGGTTTTCCCCGAGGACCTCGAGCAGCGATGAGCGCAGGAGCCGGGCGATGTAGCCGACCCAGCCGGCCGCGAGCGCCGCCGTCGGCAATACGAGGTGCCAAAGCTGGTCGCCGAGGTTGCCGCTTTCGCCGGCGCCCAGCACCGGAAACCAGCGCAGATGCACGGAAAACACCATCAGCAGGAAGACCGATACGACGAAACTCGGCGTCGAAATGAATCCGACACTCAGGAACGCGACCATTCGATCTGTCTTGCCGCCCGGCCAGCGGGCGCTGAAAAGCGCCAACGGCACGCCGAGGGCTACGGCGCACAGCATTGATGCGACCGCAAGCGCGGCCGTGTTCGGCAGCGCATTCAGAACCAGGCTGAGGACCGGCCGCCCGTTGAAGACGTCCTCTCCGAGATCGCCGGAGGCGAGCCTGCCGAAGAAGGTGAAAACCTGTTCGATCAGCGGCTTGTCGAGGCCGATGCGGGCATTGAGTGTCGCGACCGCTTCAGGCGTTGCGCGCGACCCAAGGATCACGGTCGCGGGATCCCCGGGGATTAGCCGCGTCAGGGCCATCAGGAGCACGACTGAACCGGCCACGGCAAGTGCCGCCGTCGCCAGCTTGAAGCCAAGATGGATTTGAAGGGACGCGCTCCTCATTGCAGCGCATCCTCTTCTGTCGCAACGCAGGCTGCCATCGGGTCAAGCCGTCGCTTGTGTAAAAGCGGTGTAAAGCCAGTTGTTGCCGTTCGGCAGGACGCCGGGCTTCAGCCACTTTCGCGAAGCGAACGCGTTGAGGTTGTGGGTGATCCAGATAAAGGCAGCCGATTCGTCGAGCAGCTTCTGTGCTTCGATGTAGATCTTCTCGCGCTCGGCCGGATTTACCGTCACGCCGCCTTTCTCGTGCAAGGCATCGAAATCGACATTCTTCCAGCGTTGCCAGTTCCACTGACCGACTTGCGCCGAGGTGAACCATTGTGTCTGGAAGCCGGGGTCGAACTTGCCGTTGAATTTGATGAGCGAAAGTTCGAGGTCCTTGCTGGCGTCGTTTTCGCCGAGCGCCCAGTAGGCGGCCGATTCCAATGCCTCGATCTCGACCTCGATACCCACTTCGGCAAGGTTTGACTGGATGATCTGGGCGATCGCCTCATAGCGGGCATTGGCCTCGATGGTGAGCTTCGTCTTGAAACCGTCGGCGTGACCCGCCTCTCTAAGCAGCGCCTGCGCCTTATCGAGGTCACGGGCATGGACCGGCGCGTCCTTCCAGTAGCCCAGCAGGCTCGGGGCAAGCAGAGCGTTAGCGCGCGGATAAAGGCCGGAATAGGCGCCTTGCAGGATGGCATCGATATCGACGGCATAGCGGATGGCCTGACGCACGCGGATATCGTCGAACGGCGCCTTCTCGATGTTCGGGCCGAACCAGACATAGTCGATCGCCGGGATCTCGGTGATGCTTGCATCCGGCAGCGCCGCCATCGACTTTCCATTTTCGGGATCGATCGCGGTGAAGTCGATCTCGCCGGACTTAAAGGCGATTTCGGCGGTCTTCTGCTCGCCGATCGGCTTGCCGACGATCTGATGGAAATGCGCCTTGATCGGTCCCTTGTATTCCGGGTTGATCTCAAGCACGAACTGTTCACGCGGCGTCCATTCCTTGAGCACGTAGGGTCCACTTCCGACGAGCTTGGTGGCGATATCCTTGCCGAGCGCCTCGAAAGCCTTCTTCGAGACGATGCGGCCGGAACCGTCGGCGAGCGCGATCGTATAGAGCGCCGGCGCCGGATTCTTGAGGATGATCCGACCCTCGAGCGGCGCGGTTACCTCCACGCGATCGAGCGCTGACCAGTCCTTCGCGTAGGTGACGGGCTTGCCTTCCGCGTCTGGCGTGATGAAGCGTTCGAAAGAGAACTTCACGTCTTCCGCTGTCAGGTCGCCGTAGCCGCCGGTGAAGGCGAGGCCACTGCGCAGCTTGAAGCGGATTTCGGTATCACTCACCTGTTCCAGTTCTTCGGCCGCATCCAGTTCCCATTCGGTCGAGCCTGGCTTGAAGGAGATCAGCCCCTGCTGCACCGACCAGATGACGTTGAGGTCGATCGGACCGGATCGATTGGCCGGATCGAGGTTCGAGAGATCCTTTTCGACGCGCACGGTGATCTTGGTGCGATCGGCGCCGGCAAAGGCCGGATGGACGCCACCAAGCGCAACGATCGTCGCGAGGGAAGCGCCGCCGACAAGTACCTGCCGGCGCGTGGGGTTGAATGTCATGGCATGTCCTCCAGGATTGGCGCTCCCCAGGGCAGGGCAGCGGGTCAATTCGATGGACGCATTAGAGCTAATAATACATCAATTACATAGAATAAATATTTTACGTTTCGGTCTTCTGACGTAACCAGTTTTCCGTTTTTCCGCGCCGTCTTGCAAAGACGTGCGGCGCGGGTTCCGGTGCAGCCAGATTATATTGGCGGTTGAATTCTATTGCTTTTTTCGCTTTCCGGGTAACACGACATGTCCAATTCTCGGTCTTCAGAAGACCTTCCGTCACAATCATCCCTCTCCAGCATCACCCGTATTGAGTGGCAGACCGTCGTTCTCGCGCTTGTCATTTATGGCGGTTTTCTTGGGCTTACCTGGTTTTGGCAATCGCTCCCCCTTGCAGTTGTCATCGCGCTCGGCGGATGGCTGATCGCCTGGCATGGATCGCTGCAACACGAGGTCATCCATGGCCATCCAACCCGAAATCGGAGCATCAACGACGCCATCGGCTGGCCGCCGCTGTCGCTTTGGCTGCCCTACGCGATTTACCGCGAGGGCCACTTGACCCATCACCGCGACGAACATCTGACGGATCCCATAGAGGACCCGGAGTCATCCTATCTCACCCAGGCAGCCTGGGATCGGCTGGGTCTCGTCGGGCGGTCTCTAGCCAGGTGGAACAGCACCCTGTTCGGGCGCTTGACCCTGGGTCCGCTGGTGATGATCGTCAGTTTCTTGGCGCAGGAGGCAGCACTCCTCCTCGAAGGGGATCGAGCCCGCAGCAACTTCTGGATCCGTCACGCGATCGGCGTAGCCGCCGTTCTGGTCTGGGTCATCGCCGTCTGCGGCATGCCTCTATGGCTCTACCTCTTCGGCTTTGTCTATGTCGGCGCGGCCCTGACCCGGTTGCGCTCTTATGCGGAGCACCGTTACGCCGATTATCACGACGAGCGCACAGCGATCGTCGAAAACAGCACGCTCTTTGGTTTGTTGTTTCTCTACAACAACCTGCATGTCCTCCACCACCAGCGGCCGGGTGTTCCCTGGTACCGGATCCCGGCGCTTTACCAACGGCACAAGCAGACGCTTGTGTTGATCAATGGCGGGCTCATCTATGACGGCTATCTCGACGTGGCGCGCCGTTACTTATTCAGGCCGCATGACGACCTGCGTCATCCCCTTCACAGAAGGTCGTCGTCAATGATCTCTAACGAGTATCTGTAGAGGAGAGGATTGCACGACAGTCTTCGGCGGCGGGATTCCAGTGTGCACGGCCGGAATGCTGGTGGGTATTTACGAACTTCGCAAACTTCTGAGCACCAGAACGCCACGTCCGACATTGCGCTGTCGATGAAGCTGGCCCCGGAAGGCCGGCCACAGGTCAGTTTCCGTCTCGTGGATTCGTTGGCCGGAGCGCAGACGATTTTAGTCGTGGAAGAAGAAGAAAAGTCTCGTCACGTTGGGTTTCCGGTTGAAGAGGTACCAGAGCCGTATGATGAGCCCCAGGCAGCGTTGACTGCAGCGCGGGAGCGCGGCCTTGCGTCGGGTGGCGGAGATTCTCGCCGAGGATGATGGAGCGCCGAAACGAGGCGTGCGGTTCCCAGACGTTGATGAGAACGGCGCTTTCGTCCGAGCGGGACGAGTCGTTTGCGCGCCGCTCTCCCGAAGCGGCCACGTGCGATGCGCAGAGCATTCGATATCGCTTAAATATTGGTGGTTTCGCAGAAACCGCAAGCCTGCAGGGTTTCAACCTTCACGGCCGTTGCCGGTCAGATCTCGTTGGGCCGACGAGACCAAGCCTTGAGCAACTACAAATATCGCGGGCATGCGCCACATTGTACCCAGAAGTTCATCGATTGTCGTGCGAAGCGCCAATCGCTTGCCGCAAAGCCTCAGCGAGCTGCCGTCGCGCATAGGGCTTTGCAAGCGGCCGGAAACGTGACGTGGCGCCAATGCGTTCGACATCCGCGTAGCCGGTCGCCAGGACAACCGGGAGGTTCGGATACAGCGCCATGATCTTGGTCGCCAAAGCGTCGCCATCTATTGGGCCGGGCATGACCACATCTGAAAAAACCAAATCGAACGGCCCGTCTGTTTCCAGTATCTGCAACGCTTCCGACGCGTCGGCCGCAGATGTAACGGAGTAGCCGAGAGAAATGAGTGTTGCGGCGGCGAATTCACGGACCATTAGATCGTCCTCTACGACGAGAACGCGCTCACTGCCACCCTCCAGCACCCCGTTCGAGAAAGGCTCCGCAGCTATTTCCGTAGACGCCAGTCGAGGAAAGGACAGGAACATGGTTGTTCCCTTGCCCGGCTCCGATTCAATTTCGATCCGGCCCCCTGACTGCCGCACGAAGCCATACACCGTGCTAAGACCTAACCCGCTGCCCTTGCCGAAGGGCTTCGTGGTGAAGAAAGGCTCAAAGGCCTTTGCGCGCGTCTCCGCATCCATTCCGAAGCCGTTGTCGGAGATCCGGATCACCGCGTCGTCACCGCTTTGCGCCGTCGAGATTGTCACCCTACCGCCATCCGGCATAGCGTCGCGGGCGTTGATGCAAAGGTTCATGATAGACGATTCCAGTTGCGCCACATCTGCCCGTATGTGACCTGCGGCCGGATCAAGTTTGAGGCAGAGAGTGATCAGTTCGCCGAGTGCAGTCGACAGCAATTCCTCCATTGCCAGTATGGGAGTGTTGATTTTTAAAGCCGCTGGTTCGAGAGGCTGACGTCCCGCGAAAGTCAGAAGCTGACGTGTGATGGCGGCGCCTTGCCGTGATGCCTTGTGGTTTAGCTGCGCGACCGCAGATAGTCGCGGATCGGCAATTTCATCGGCCAAGGTCTCCGCCGTCCCGATGATAACCGTCAACAGGTTGTTGAAATCGTGGGCAACGCCGCCCGTCAATTGGCCTATCGCTTCAAGCCGCTGTGTCTGCAGCCGTTTTGCCTCATTCAGCCGTGTCTCGGTGATATCGCGGACGCCACCGACCATCCGGGTTGCCTCGCCTGCGGCATTGCGGATGATATGGCCTTGATCGAGAACCTCGGCATAGGTTCCCGTTCCACGGCGGAAGCGGTATTCTTCCAGCCATGTGTCGACCTTCCCTTCAATCGCGGCAAGCACGCTGGACACCACGCGTGCGCGGTCGTCCGGGTGGATCTTTGCCTCCCATTCCCGAAAACCATCCTCGACCGGTACGTCCTCGTGCCCGAAGACGGATTTGATGTTGCTGTTCCACTGTACACGACCGGTCGCAATGTCCCAGTCCCAGACTGCGTCCGTCGTCATCATGGCAACGATCGAGAAGCGTTCCTCGCTTTCGGCCAGTTGTTCCTCCGCTCGCTTTCTGTCGGTGATGTCCCGACCGGTTGCTACGAAATGGCTCGCCCGTCCGTCGGAGCCGAAAATGGGGGAAATGCTCATGTCCACCCAGTATTCGTGGCCGTCCTTGGCGTAGTTGAGAAGGTCGGCCCGGACTGCCTTCGACAATGCGATATCGCGATTGATCTCTTCAAGCGTGGCGGCGTCAGTCCGCTGCCCCTGGAGAAAGCCGGGAGATCGGCCGAGCGCGTCGTGCGGTGAATAGCCGGTGATCTTGACGAAGGCGTCATTGACGTAAACGATCGTTTGCCCGCCCCCGGGCTGCGATGCGGCCTTCGTTATCATGACGAAGTCGTCGATTCTCGAGATCGCCATTTCCAGTAGGTGCAAGTGCTGATCGGACGCATGCCGTTTCGTCACGTCTCGGAAATAGACGGTCAACCCTCCCGCGCCGGGGTAGGCGGTGACCGAGAACCAAGTGCCAAGGGATTCATAAAATACTTCGAAATCGGCCGTCTTGCTTTCGCGGACGGCGCGCTCGTAGTGCTGCCGGATGCTCCCCGAGGAGGCCTCCGGGAATTCCTGCCAGATAGGGCGGCCCATAAGCGCCGATCGCGGGCGCTCCAGCAGACGTTCGGCCTGACGGTTGAGGTAGGTGAAGCGCCAATCGGTATCAAGCTGGAAAAACGCATCGCTGATGTTCTCCATCGACTCGGCCAAGCGCCGCTCAAGATCCCTGGCGGTATTCTCCAGCCGCTTGCGCTCATCGATATCCTGGAGGGCGCCCTGTATTTTGGAGATATGGCCCATGTCGTCGCGGATCGCCACGCCGATTGCGCGAACCCATTTCCGCCGGCCGGTGCCATCAATGATCTTCACCTCGATATCGTAGGGCAGACCGGTCGCAACGCAGGCTTCGAAATGCCGAGTGATCGCATCTCGCCACTCAGGCGCAAAATAGCCCATCCCCTCCTCGAAGGTGACAGTCTTGCCCCTTGCTCTCTCGTGGATCGCCCAGGTTTCATCCGACAATTCGATTCTCCGGTCCGGCAGATGCACCACCCATCCGCCGAGTCTCGCGGCCTTGCCGGCGATCTCGAGAAGAGCTTGGTCTCCATAGAGGTCTTGCGATTGTCGGCGAGCGTTGCGAGGCAGGACCCAATCCTCATGGAGCCGCCAAACGATGACTAGCGTCGCGCCGACGACCGAAAGCCATGCAGTTGTCGGGAGCCAGGCGAGGACGAAAGCGGAGATGCCGCCAGCAAGCACCCCAGCGGAAAACCGATCCCTTGCACACTGCCTGAAACCGTTCACCAGGATGCGAAAGCCCTTGCCAGCAATTGCGTTTTCTCGTCGCATCGTCCCCATCCGTCGTTGATTTCAACCTCTCGATAGTCTTAAGCAACGCCGCAATCCATGAGAGATCGCTAAATTTTACTTTATTTAAATTTGACGCCGCGGTCGCTTAACGGTGTGCCGGTCTAATCGATGCATCCAACTGCCGCGTTCCTGCCTCCCGATGGCGGAGGGGGACCTCGGCAAGCATCGAGGTCACCCTGTGAAAGCAACAAAGAGAACGACCTATCTGAGCCGCGTCGAATCCGACTACTTCAGCCGTCAATGGTGCCGCCGAAGCGTCACGCTCTTCTGTAACCTGCTCTTCACGGGAAAATGGATGCGCAAGATGCAGATCGTGCGCTGTCTCGTTGTGGAGATCAGCGAGGGTGGGGCGACCGTGCGCATAGGAAAGTCGCTGATTCGAGATCACGTTTACGTTGTTTTTGGCAAGTTTGACGTCGTGGTCGGCAGCATCGTCGTTCACCGCGATCCGGGGATCCTGCATCTTTGCTTCGTCAAGCAATTGAGGCCAGACTTCGTCAATCGGCTGGCACGCATGAGTTCACCGTTTTCCACCTTGGAAAGCCTCAGCCCGAGAACCATATCAGTTAGCGAAAACGTGCAGCCATTGCTGCGCCCAATGCCATCCCCGCTCTATGGCGCAAAGGAAAAAGGCTTGGGTCACCCCACCAAACATTCGAAGAGATTATGAACATAATGATCATCGAAGATCAGCGAGACGTCGTTGATATGTTGCGGCTGAACTGGTCGGATTCTCGGGATCGGCTGGATTGCCTTGCATCCGTGAGGCAGGCGAACCGCTTCATTCATTCAAACGAGCTCGCTGCCTATGACTGCATCCTCATCGACGTCAACCTGCCAGACGGGAGCGGGTTGGATCTGTTGCGCGAGGCGCGCTCACGTTCCGACGTCCCAATCATCATGATCTCGGGCGTTGGAGACGCCGATAGCCGGGCGGACGCCATCAGTGTCGGTGCAGACGACTATGTGATGAAACCGTTCAGCGTGAAGGAACTGCGTGCCCGCGTCCATCGCCTGCACGAGGCGCGGATAGGCCGCAACGCTTTGCGGCAGAGCGTTGCTTTCAAGATCGGCAATATCGATTGCGACATCGGACGCCTGTCCATGGATTTCGGCGGCGCCAGTCGGCCGCTGACCGCACTCGAAGGACGGATACTGCAGGTCTGAACTGCCCCCACTTTCGACCGGACACTCATGTATGGAACGGCCCGCGGGCGCAAGAGCTTTCGATCGATTTCACACATGGGATCGGTGCGGTCATGTATACGGCCTGTAAAGCGCGGTATAGGACCGCTGGCCTCGATGAAGTCCGCGACGGGAGCGACTAATCAGCATAACGCGCTCGAAGCGCATGAGTGTCCGGTCTCTCTCCTGTCGGGATTCGTCCCGTGGGTTCATCGTCCGTTTTTGCTCCTTGCCCTCTGCCGGTTCGCGCCGGTCAGATTGTTTTTAAGTTCCTATGCTCATCAACAGGCAACCGCAGCCGTCTCCGACGCCTCCGGACGTTGGTAAACTCCACTCTTATTTAGAAGCGCCCAGACAATCCGCGCCATCTTATTGGCCAGCGCAACTGCGGCCACCTTGAATGGGCGCCGGGCGAGCAGCGCCCTCAGCCAGGGCTGTGCTCGTTCATTTTTCCGGGCGCCTCGGAGAACCGCTGTCGCGCCAAGAACGAGAAGGCATCGTAGTTCAGGGTTTCCCATTTTCGAGATGCGCCCGATACGTTCTTTCCCTCCACTTGAAAACTGTCTCGGCGTAAGTCCCAGCCAGGCGGCAAAGTGACGAGCTGATTTGAAACCGCCTGGGTCTGGCACCAGCGCCTTGACGGTAGCCGCGGTTATAGCGCCAACTCCAGGGATCGTAGTCAGCCGGCGCATATCCCCGTCAGTCTTTGCTTCAGCAACAATAGCGCGATCGAGCTGATCGATCTGGCCTGCTAGGGCATTGATCTGATCGGCAATCGCCGTCAAGGCGAACCGCGCTGCCGCAGGTAAGCGGACATCCGTGAAATCGCGCACGACCGCCATCAGCGTATCGACTTTTTCCATACCGGCGGCATCGATGATACCCAATTCGCCCAGATGCGAACGCAAGGCATTGACCACCTGTGTTCGCTGCTTCACCAAAAGACTGCGGCTCTTTAGCACCATCGCTTCCGCCTGTTGCTCAGCCGTTTTGACCGGAACGAACCGCATCGTCTTGCGCGTCACAGCCTCACTGATGGCTTCGGCGTCTGCTGCATCAGTTTTACTCCGTTTGACGAATGGCTTGACATAGGTCGGGGGGATTAGCCGCACGTCGTGGCCGAACTTGGCGATCTCGCGAGCCCAATAATGGGCGCTGCCACAGGCTTCGATTCCGACAAGGCAGCGAGATTGCTTCGAGAAGAAATGCAGCACTTCACCACGTCGCAGCCTCCGACTGAAGAGAGGAGAGCCGTCCTCATCTGCGCCGTGAACCTGAAAAACGTGCTTCGCCAAATCCAGGCCGATGGTGCTAATCTGGTTCATGGAACGGTCCCTCCTTTGTGGCGTTCAAACAACGACCACGTTTTAGCACACTGGTGCTGTCGGAGCGGGCCGTTCCACCCCATCAGCATAAGCAGGAAGGCTCAAGCACAGGCTTGAGGATAGGCTTATGTCTAACGAGTTTCGACAGGTTGACCTGATGATCGGTGACGTCCGGCGGCGGCGCTGGACAACGGAACGCAAACTGCAGATCATCGAGGAGAGCTATGCCCCAGGGGAGACGGTTTCCTCTGCGGCTCGGCGGCATGGAGTTGCGCCAAACCTTCTCTATCGCTGGCGTCGGCTCTTGAGCGAGGGAGGTGCGGTGGCGGTTGACTCCGACGAGCCGGTAATCGGCAATTCTGAGGTGAAGAAGCTGGAAGATCGAGTGCGCGAGCTTGAGCGCATTCTCGGACGCAAGACGCTGGAGAACGAGATTCTTCGCGAAGCCCTTTCCAAAGCCCAGTCAAAAAAACCGATATCGCGGCCGATATTGTTGCCGAAGGGCGGTTCCCGATGAAGGCGGTGGCGGAGGCCTTACACGTGTCGCGTTCTAATCTCTCCGAACGTCTGAAGGGCAAGTCCAAGCCTCGCGGACCCTACCTCAAAGCGGACGATGCCGAGCTGCTGCCTGCCATTCGCAAGCTGGTGGATGCCAGGCCAACTTATGGCTATCGGCGGATCGCTGCCCTTCTCAACAGGCAGCGGCGGGCCGCCGATCAGCCGGTCGTCAACCGCAAGCGGGTCCACCGCATCATGGCCAACCACGCCATGATCCTTGAGAAGCACACCGCCGTGCGCAAGGGCCGCGTCCACGACGGCAAGGTCATGGTGATGCGGTCGAACCTTCGTTGGTGCTCCGATGGCCTGGAGTTCACCTGCTGGAATGGCGAGGTGGTCCGCCTTGCTTTTATCATCGACGCGTTTGATCGAGAGATCATCTCGTGGGCGGCGGTCGCCAATGCCGGGATCTCCGGTTCTGACGTCCGCGATATGATGTTGGAAGCAGTCGAGAAACGCTTCGGTGGCACGCGTGCCCCACATGCCATCGAACATCTGTCCGATAACGGCAGCGCCTACACAGCAAGGGAAACCAGGCTGTTTGCTCAGGCCCTCAATCTGGTCCCGTGCTTCACGCCGGTCGCCAGCCCTCAATCAAACGGTATGTCGGAGGCTTTCGTCAAAACCCTGAAACGCGACTACATACGCATCTCACCCATTCCCGACGCCGACACAGCGCTCCGGAACATCGATGGATGGATCGAGGATTACAACGAAATCCATCCGCATTCAGCGCTGAAAATGGCATCCCCAAGGGAATTCATCAAAGCATTGTCTCAATAGCTGACTTGTCTGGCGAAATGGGGGGCACTCCAAGGTCCTTCACGACAGTGTTGGTGAAGATTGCCCGAAGTCTTGCATTGCAAGGCAGGCGCTCTTTCGCGAGTACGATCCGCGCGACAAGACCATCGACGTCTACATCAACCGGTTGCGCGGCAAACTTGCGGAACTGGATGCCGCCAGCGGCGCTGCCATTAAGACGATCCGCGGCGTGGGCTATCGCCTGAGCGATATCCAACAGCAGGGATAATGGAAAAGCCTTATGCTTCAGTGTGAAAACCGTGATGTGATTTCCGCGAAAGCGGTCGGTGCCAAAGGATATCCACCGGATGAGTCGGCTCGCCTCAAGCGTCTGAGAGAATTGTCCATCGTCTCAACCGGCCCGGATCCGGTGCTGGATGCGCTCGTCCATGCCGCCTGCCTTGCGGCCGATACGCCGATCGGTCTCATCACATTGCTTGACGGCGAACGCCAATGGTTCAAGTCGAAGCGGGGCATCGAAGGGGACAGGTCCCGCAGAGCGGACGCTTTCTGCGACTACACAATCCGGTCGTCGAGGCCCTTCGTCGTGCCGGATGCCGCTCGCGATGTCCGCTTTGCCGAAAACCCTTTCGTCACCGGAAGCAACAGGATCCGTTTCTATGCCGGCGTGCCGCTGGAGATCGAGCCAGGGCTTCGGCTCGGCTCGCTCTGCGTTCTCGATCAGGTGCCGCGACGCCTCGGGGCGGACGTGCGCGGTTTGCTGGATCGGCTGGCGCGTTGCGCAGTGGAGCGTCTCCTGCAATCCGAAGACCGGTATCTGTTGTCCCGGATCGACCCGGGCCGGCTCGATCGTGCGAAAGCCGACAAGGCGGCGCTGGCCATCGCGGAAGAGGCGCTCGCACAGGGTCTCTTCGTGCTCCATTACCAGCCGAAGATTGCGCTCGATACTGGACGGCGCGTCGGCTTTGAGGCACTTCTAAGGCTCAAGAAACCCGATGGATCGGTTCTCGGCCCCGCGACCTTTGCCGCGGCTCTGCACGACCCAATACTCTCAAGGCGCATCGGCAGCCATGTGCTGAAGAGCGCCGTCGCACAAGCCCAGGCGTGGGAGACGGCCGGAGTCGATTTCGGGCACATCGCGGTCAACGTTTCGTCGTCGCAGTTTATCGCGTTTCCGGGCAGCCCCTGCCTTGTCGATGAAATCCTGGCCGCGACCCGGTCGGCAGGACTATCGCCTCGGCATATCCAGATCGAGGTCACGGAGGGTGTGATGCTGTCGGAACAGGGCGGCGACATCGGCGTGCAGCTTGAGGCGCTGCGTGCAGCCGGCTTTATCGTCGCGTTTGACGATTTCGGCACTGGCTTTGCTTCCCTCGTGCATCTGAAGGAGTTTGCCTATGACCAAATTAAAATCGACGGTTCGTTCGTGCGTGCGATGACCGCCGCGAACGCCGATTATGCCATTGTGAAGGCCATCATAGATATGGCAATGGCGCTGGGAAAGAAGGTCGTCGCCGAAGGCGTTGAAACGGTGACAGAATTCCACGCACTACGAGAACTCGGCTGTCACTATGGCCAGGGATTCTTTTTCGGCCGACCCGTCGGCGCCTCTGATGTACGGTTTTTTCCCGCCTAATGGACGGGACCGCGGGCTACCTCCCACGCATTTGTCGCGCCATGCAGTAGTTGCTTTGTGTGTAGCCGTCGGAAAACCTACGGTCTTAGCACAGCCGCTCAAATGTCCGCTTGGCCGTGTGCTGCTGCTTCACCAGTCCTCCCACGCGTCTGTCTGAATGTCATTGATGAAGACGGCAACGCTCGACGGCTTACCCGCCGTCTTCGTCCTTGTGTAGCCCGGCGGCAGCGAGAACCGACATTCGCTCGGTTTTACTCAGCAATGCCCGTCAGCGCGGCTTTGATGTGGTATTGTCACCGCCCGCCCGCTCTGCCGAGGCATAACGATGACCGACCACCTGCTCACTCAAAGTCTGTCGATGATCGTGGTCTCGGCCGTTGCCGTGGCGTTCTTCGCCGCACTGCGAATGCCTGCCGCCATGGGCTACCTCCTGGCGGGTCTTGCGATTGGTCCCTATGGTCTGAACCTCGTGGCACTCGGTGACGATACGCTCTTCCTCGCCGAACTCGGCCTGATCTTCCTGATGTTCATGGTCGGGCTGGAGTTCTCGCTGACCACCCTGCTGGCAGCGCGCACCGACGTCCTCTTGGCAGGCAGCCTGCAGGTGGGAGGGACCCTGGCAACGATTGCCGGCGCGCTCTGGTGGCTCGGGCTTGATCCCCGCATCGCCATTCTGCTTGGTGGTGCTGTGGCGATGTCATCGACGGCCGTTGCCATGAAGCAGCTCGCCGAGCAAGGCGAGATTTCGAGTCAGCATGGACGCTTTGCCCTTGGCATCCTGTTATTCCAGGATATAGCGACGATCCCCCTGCTTGTCGCCATAGACAGTTGGTCGAGGCGAACATCTGTTGATCCGTTCGATCTCGTGGGGCGTCTCGGGCTAGCGGCGATCGCACTCATCGCAGTTTCCATCGTCGCCCGCCCGCTCGTCCGCACTGTCCTTGCCGGTGCTTCCAAGTCCCGCTCGAACGACTTGTTTCTCCTAGCGGCGCTTTTCGTTGCGCTCGGGGCCGCCTATCTCGCTCATCTTGCTGGGCTGGCTTTGCCGATTGGCGCCTTCATAGCTGGTATGGTGATTGGCGGGAGCGATTTTCAACACCGAGTCGAGGACGATTTGCGCCCGTTCCGTGATGTGCTTGTCGGTCTGTTCTTCGTCACCGTGGGCATGCAGATAGATCTCCGGCTGATCGTGGTGTTTCCTTACGCCATCCTCGCTTGGTGTGCGGTCTTTCTGTTCGGCAAAGCGCTCACTACCTTCGTTGTTGGGCTCATGCTGCGCAGGTCCGCAGCGATCGCCCTCCGCGTCGCAGTCATCCTTGCCCACGGCGGAGAATTCGGCCTGCTATTGTTGACCCTGGCCATGAACAGCGGCCTGCTGCCATCCGAGATCGGTCAACCGGTCCTAATTGCCCTTGCGCTCACGATGGGTCTAGCCCCACTGCTGATTCAGCGCAGCGCGTTTATCGAACATCTCGTGGGTAATCGGCGCTCCCGCGTGGCCGCAACCGAGACTGCGCTTCGCACAACATGCGAGGCGCTCGATCGACATGTTGTGCTGTGTGGATGCGGACGTGTCGGCCGCCTCGTTGCGACCGCGTTTGAGGAGGCGAAGATACCGCACATCGCCGTTGAGTCCGATCTCGCGCGGTTCAAAGAAGCCCAACGACACGGCCACACTATCGTGCACGGCGATGCCGCGCATCGCCGGATTTTGTCCGCCGCGGGCCTCGCAAGGGCCAGGTTGGTCGTCATAACTTTTGACAGGCACGCCGCCGTCGAACGAATCCTGAAGTTTGCGAGCGAGCAGCAAGTGGCAATTCCCTGTGTTGTCAGTACGGCTGATGACTACGATATCAAGACTCTTGTCAAAGCCGGCGCGAAAGTCGTCTTTCCTGAAAATCTTGCGGCCGGATTAGCGCTCGCCGACCAATCGCTTCTGCTGTGTGGCCTCACGCAGGAAGAGGCAGGGCGGATCATTACCACGCTTCGCGCTGAGCTAAATCCGGAGCTGCGGGAACGGGTCGGAATCTGATCGTGCTGTTAGTGCGAGGCGGACGGATCGACATTCAAGATTGCTAATCGCTGATTCAGGGGCTGCCGTGTTGAGCACGGAACCTCGTGATGGCGTTGAAATGATATGAGTTGAACAAGGTGCACACGGATGCGTTGGCCGGCAAACTGACATTTGTTTGTGAACGGACGTTTATGGGTTCTGCTTTGGGTGCGCCCTGGCGAGACCTGCCGGAGCGATATAGCAAATGGAAAACGGTCAATCGTCGGTTAAGCCGCAGGTGTCATGCGCAGGGTGACGAGTCGCCTGTTGCCTTCGCACCGCTCGACGCTAGTTACCTGTGATCAACGGAGGGCAAAAATGGACACAAGCGTTATGTCGAAGGCCAAAACAGGTGTCGAGGGGCTGGACGACATCCTTTCGGGCGGTTTGTCACGTCGCCACGTATTCCTTCTCGAGGGGGCGCCGGGCACGGGGAAGACCACGATCGCCATGCAGTTCGTTCAGCAGGGCGCCGCCCTCGGAGAGAAATGTCTCTATATCACGTTGTCCGAGACCGAGGATGAGCTACGCGACAGTGCCCTGTCGCACGGGATGGAAATCCATAGAAATATCGAAATATTCGAGCTCGTTCCGCCTGAGAGCCTGTTGAACGCCGAACAACAGCAGAGCTTGCTCTACTCGTCGGATCTGGAACTCGGCGAGACCACCAAAATGATATTTGAGGTTTTCGAAAGGGTTCAGCCGAACCGCGTTGTGCTCGACAGCCTGTCGGAAATCAGGCTGCTTGCCCAAAGCTCCCTTCGCTATCGCCGGCAAATCCTGGCTTTGAAGCACTTCTTTTCCTCGACAGGCGCCACGGTCTTGCTTCTCGACGACATGACCTCCGACAGTCTCGACAAGACGGTTCACAGCGTAGTGCACGGGGTTATTCACCTTGAACAACTGGCGCCGAGCTATGGTTCGGAAAGACGCCGCCTGAGGATTACCAAGTACCGCGGCCAGGCATTCCGCGGGGGTTATCACGACTTCATCATCAAGACTGGAGGTGTTTCCGTCTTTCCGCGATTGCGAGCGATCGAGCACCGCACGGAGTTCGAGCGCTCTACGTTAAAGAGCGGGATCGCTGAACTTGACGCGTTGCTGGGTGGCGGCATCGAGCGGGGATCGAGCACGCTGCTGATCGGTCCTGCGGGCATGGGTAAAAGTCTCTTTGCGCTTCAATTCGTCGAAGCGGCCGTCAAGCGTGGCGAAAAGGCCGCCCTCTTCATCTTCGATGAAGAACTGGGGCTGCTGTTCCGGCGCATGAAAGACCTTGGCTTTGACTTGGAAGACTACCAGCGGGACGGCTCGATTCACATCGAGCAGTTGGATGCAGCTGAGGTTTCACCTGGCGAGTTCGCCCAGCGTGTGCGCGAGCACGTTACCAGATTTGACGCAAAGACGGTCGTCATAGACAGCATCAACGGCTATCAGGCCTCCATGCCGGAGGAAAGCGCGCTCGTCCTCCACATTCACGAGCTGCTGCAATATCTGAACCGCCAGGGCGCGAACACCTTCGTAACGGTGGCGCAGCATGGGCTGGTCGGTGACATGAAGTCGCCGGTAGACGTGACCTACCTCGCCGACACCGTCGTTCTGCTGCGGTACTTCGAGGCGGTCGGCAAGGTCAGGAGGGCGATCTCCGTCGTGAAAAAGCGGACCGGCAAACACGAGGACACGATAAGGGAGTTTACGATCGGCCAGGGCGGCCTTTCGCTTGGAGATCCGCTTTCGGATTTCCAAGGCGTGTTACGCGGCGTCCCGACCTTTGTCGGGGAAAACCAACCGCTGCTGAAGCCAAGTGAGGGCGAGGACGATTCCAAATAGAGACGCCATTGCTCTGATCCATGCCCCTTTGGGAAGGGACGCGCAGATCGCGGCCGCGCTTTTGTCGGAAGCCGGCATTCGGCCGAAAATCGGCAAGGACGTTGCCGCTTTCGTCTCGGCTCTGGATGAGGACATTGCTTTTGCTGTCGTGACGGAGGAGGCCTTGCGCTCGGCCGACCTTCGCCCACTTTCGGCGTGGATCAAATCGCAACCGAGCTGGTCCGACCTTCCCTTCATCATCTTGACCCATCGAGGAGGTGGGCCTGAGCGTAACCCTTCCGCTAGCCGCCTGTTGGAGGTGCTGGGGAACGTCAGCTTTGTAGAACGACCATTTCATGCCACGACGTTCATCAGCGTTGCGAGGTCGGCGCTGCGGGGCCGCCGACGCCAGTACGAAGCTCGACTCCGGATCGAGGCGCTGGACGAGGGGGAACGGCGGCTAAAGACGGCGCTTGAGGCAGGCCATCTGGGTGCGTGGGAACTTGACCTCACCACCTATGCTTTGATCACATCGATCACCTGTCGGGGGGTGTTTGGCAGAAGCGCTGGCGGGGCGTTTACCTATGGCGACCTCCTTGCCGCTACTCATCCTGACGATGTGGAGAGGATGAAAACGGCGATGCAGGCCACCATCGAGAGCGGGGCCGACTATGCAATCGAATATCGTACCGTCTGGCCCGACAGGTCCATTCATTGGGCGGAAATGCGCGCGCAGCTTTATCGCGACCGGAGTGGGAACGCGGTCAAGTTGGTTGGCGTCTCTTCTGATATAACCGCCAGGGTATCGTCCGAAGAGCAGCAAAAGCGATTGAACGAAATCCTTGAAGAGCGTGTCGCCGAGCGGACGGCTGAACTGCACAAGGCTCACGGAACCGTCATGGCGGAAGTGGCCCAGCGCGAGCGTGCCGAGGCGCAGCTTCGGCAGGCCCAGAAGATGGAAGCTATCGGTCAGCTGACGGGTGGAGTCGCTCACGATTTCAACAATCTTTTGATGGCGGTGCTAGGAAACCTGGAGCTCCTGCGCAAACACACTGGTGGTGACGCGAAAGCCGAGCGTTTGATCGATGGTGCGCTTCAGGGCGCAAAGCGCGGTGCGTCGCTGACACAGCGGCTTTTGGCATTCGCGCGCCGGCAGGACCTCAGTGTAGATCCAGTAGATCTGGGCCAGTTGGTGAGGGAGATGACGGATCTCCTTAATCGATCAGTCGGCACGGGCATTGTGATCGAAATTCGCATTCCCGATCGAATGGATCCGGTACTTGCTGACTCCAACCAATTGGAGCTCGCCCTTCTCAACCTCGTGGTGAATGCCCGAGATGCTATGCCGAACGGCGGGACGATCTGCATATCGCTTCAGGTGGAGAATGTGGCGAAGCCGGAGGGCGAACTCGCGGCGGGTCGGTACGGCGTGCTCTCCGTTTCCGACGAGGGCCACGGCATGGATGGCGACACGCTGCAAAAGGCGATAGAGCCGTTCTTCTCGACCAAGGAACTTGGCAAGGGGACGGGTTTGGGCTTGTCGATGATTCATGGCCTCGCCCTTCAGCTGCAAGGAGCGCTGCGGCTCACCAGCACGCCAGGGAAAGGCACCAGAGCCGAGCTCTGGATTCCGGTTTCGGACGAAAGCCCAGTTGTGTCAAAGGACACGGCGGTGGCGGAACCGGACCAAAGGGTAAAACCGCTACGCGTTCTTCTGGTGGACGATGATTTCCTGATCGCCATGAGTTCGGTCGACATGCTCATCGATCTGGGCCACGAGGTGGTCGAGGCGCATTCTGGAAAGGAGGCACTCGCTCATCTTAAGGACGATGGCCGCTTCGACCTGCTCATCACGGATTATTCTATGCCGGAAATGACGGGGGGAGACCTCGCAAATGCCGCGCGGGACCTATTTCCCGATCTTCCAATCCTCATTGCATCAGGATATGCCGAGCTGCCACCCGGCATCGATTTCGACGTGGCGAGGCTCGCAAAGCCCTACAGTCAGCAACAACTCGCCGTGGAGATCGAGAGTGTCCTCAGGGGTCTAAGTTAGACCAACGCGATAGGTTATGAATGGCTTTGGCACGTTGCCGATCGTCACGTCCTCTTGTTAGACGCCACCCCAGCTTGGGTGGCGCGCCATTGCTTCTAGTTGATCAAGCTCAAGCGACTGCGGGCGATTTGACAAGGAACGGATGCCGGCCGTGGCGGACACCCTCATGCGCCATCGCTTCTTCAAATAACTCCGCCTCGTCGCTGACGCCGCCACGAAACTCATCCATCAGAAAGCCCGCCAAGGGATCGGCAAGGGAAGCAGCCAAACAGCTCTGAGTGCTCTGTGTTTTGCTGCAGGACCTTACCCAGCGCCGAAGCAAGAGGCCGCTGGCGGCGGCGTTTAGAACTGCCTTATTGATCCGGTCGTACCTCATTGTCATCGCTGTTACCCTGCGCGCATCCATCGCGCTGGCAAGGTTGAGCCTGCGCGGACCGGCCTTCCTGCTCCAGGCCACGCCGCGCGCGATCCTGAAGGCGACGCCCCTTACCGCCCGAGACTTGTAGCTCAGATTGCGAAGGTCCAACGTGCTGGTTACTCTCGGTGTTTCACCTTCACAGCGCAGCGGAGTGCGTGCCTGGGCCTCGCGCCACAAGGGTCAAACCAACGCCTGGGCGCCCGAGAACTTGGACGGGTGGTTGGGCAAGGACTGGCAGCGATTGAGGATCTACACAGGTTTCTGGCCGGCCGCGAACAAACAGGCATTGTCAAAGGCAGTACGATTGCCGGAAACTTGAAATCCGAAAGCAGAAAACCAGAATTCCGCTCAATATGTCAAAGTTACTTTCAATTGAGCCTTCAGAGGCGCACAATGTGATCATCGCTGGACTTTAAGAAGGGCTCCGGCGGCTGGAAGATCAAAAAGCGCTTTCGCCCCAACTGGAGGAGATTGCGCCATGTTTGTTCCGCAACAATCCGGATACATACTTCCTGAAGATTTCACTGTAATTGCCACGGTCTATGAGAAGATCGTGAGTGCTCGCGCGATAAACCGCCAAAGCGACGAGGGAGAGTGGCTGGCCCGATACACCCTTGAATTGTTCATGAGCGGCACGCGTGATGCGCGGGAACTCGAAACGCGTTTGGAGGAGTTCAGCCTCCCCACGAGCGGCGACGGGAACTCCCGCGTAGTAGATTTGTTGCCTGATTTGTCAGCATGGGCGCGGAGCCTGACTGCCTCGCCGAGTGAGGCGACTGCCCTGACTGAACAAACGCTCGATTACGCGATCGAACATGTAGAAGAATTTATTGCGACCTCGGATGTCAGAAGATGGTTGGTGCGTCTGATGGTGGAGCTCCGCCTGGGGCGTCGACCGCGGTAGAGATCGATTGAGCTGGTAAACGTATCGTTTCGCTCGCCGACCCTCTTAAATGACGGATGACGCAGGTTGCGGCCATGGGGCCATGCTTCAGCGACAACGATAGGTAGCAGAAATGGCGCGCCCCTTCGTTTCAGCACAACTGGCGGGCGGATCGCCGGCATGATGTCGAGAGGCTCGCGAAGCTGCACGGATTCCTTGTTCCATCCGGCACCGTACAAATTCCGCGCCCTTCTTCGCCGCCAGCAGCAGTCGGTCAATTGCGCCAGTTACTGTCGCGCCCCCATAACCTCCGATCACAAAGGTGTCGCGAGGCACGCATTTAATCTTCTGACGCTCCGGCCAGCGCTCCGATCGATAGGGCGGGTCCCCCTGCTTGGCTTGATCCCTTCGTGCCCGTGTTCGCACGCGACGCGGAAGAACTCGGCGCCGTAAGCGTGCATTTCCTCGCAGAAGCGGATCGCGCCAGTCCTGCCAGAGACGATCGGTTATGAGCAGTTGCTGTTGTGCGGCAAGTGGCATCATCCCGAGATAGATGCGGAACAACGAAGGCAAAGAAGATGATTTCGGCGGCATCGTGCAGGCTCGGATGCCTGCCAACCGCTGCGCTGAAGCAGGCCGAAGTCGGACCCTGGTCGTCGAGAACAACCGCCTCGCCACATGGCCGTACTCGCGAGGCTCGGCGACCCGAACTTCTCGTCGTCGTGACCGCCACGGGGGATTGCCCTCACGTTGCCCGCTTCAGCATGATGAGGCGATAGCCGTGCCACCTCGAAGGCCATTCAGGACCTCGCGGCGGCCGGTTGCACCGCGGCGTTGCAGGGTCAAAGGAGGCGGAGGAGGGAACTGCCTGGACCTCGTTTAGCCGATCCGAGCCAGACTATGGTCTGGGCGGCCGGCAAGACCTAAGTCGAAGTACGTGCGACTGAAGTCTGACCCTGGAACGGTAATTCCTCAAGAGCGTTTGCAAAGTGTTCCCGCTTTGAGAGCAGGGAATTCAAAACAGATGGAGACGTACATGAAGAAGGTTTTTGTCAGTTCTGCCCTTGCAGGTTTGTTTCTGCTCGGGGCTTCCGGCTTTGGTTTTGCTCAAACGGTCCTAGTCACGCCAGAGCAGGAAACGGTCGTTCGCGAATACGTGAAGAAGAAACCCCTCGCTTCCATCAATCTTCCGGGCGTTGAGCTGAATGTGGGCTCCGCACTCCCCGAGACGGTGGAATTGCACACCATTGATGCGCCGGACATCAAATACCGCTATGTGGTCATCGATAATCGCACCGTGCTGGTAGATCCAGGCACTCGCAAGATCGTTCGCGTTATCGAATGACTGAAGACACGTCCCTTCCTTTCGGGGAAGGGACGTCTTCGCGAGCTACGCGAGGAAGAACGGCGATTGGACTTTAGTCCCATAATCTGGCCGCAAAGGTCCTAATCCGTAGCGGTCCCATATCGTCGCGTTATTTTAGCTTTAGCCTGTGGACAATCCATCCAGTGCTCCATAGTCCGACAACGACGCCGGGGCAGCCTACCCGCCCTTCGGTTCCTTCTGGTGTCGTTGCCGACAGGAGGATCGAGAATGTACGAACCATACTGCTACGGCGAGCCACCGCGCAAATTGTCTAGAGGGTTGCCCATCGGCATCACGCTCTTGGCGATAGTTGTCATCGGAGCCTATCTCTTCGTAAGCAGCGCGCTCTCGAACGATCCTCACCAAACCAGTGCCATTGTCCTTCCCCCACCCGCCCCAACGTCAAAATAGCCTTGAGCTTTAGCGAGGGAGCAACCATGAGATTGATGCATTTAGGTCGAGCCCGTCTGGGGATGGCTTTACCTCGGTATCGCCCTCAGCTGCGCCAAGCCAGAGAACCTTGCCTCCTAGATCTTTTCGAGGCGTACGCGCTCGCCGCGACGACTCTCGACGACCTGATGCAGGAGTACCCGGCGCGCGTAGAACTGATCAGCGAATACAGACAGGTGTGCTCGGACTTGCAGGCAGAGGTCGTCGTCCTCCTCACGCTCACAGATGAGCGACTATTTTCATGAAATCGAGGGCGCTCGGCTCTTGCAACCCTATTGTCGACTAGAATGTGGATTCAATTGTCTTTAGCGAACGAGAAGCGCCGATGAAGTTCCGCCTCTCCGCCGGTGCAAGTTTCTTCTTGCTTGGGGAACGGAAGACTATCTTTGACGAAGCGTCCCAGCAGATTTTCCAACTGGATGAGTTGAGCGCCTTTCTTACCTGCCTCCTCGCCGAGGCCGCGCCGGCGCATCAGTTGGAAGGCACCCTGGTGGCCCGGGGCGTAAGCCGAGCGCGTGCGCACGCGTCGGTGCGAGACTATCTGGCCCATTTGTCACGATGGAATCTGCTGGAGATCATGTTTGATGAGAACGAGGGCACTGCGTTAGACACCCAGACATTTGATTTCGAAGGTACCGCCGTATCGCTCGCCTTTTATGATCGAGAGCTTCGCGACCTCGTTGTCCCGATTTTCGCCCACAATGGGGCTGCTGCCGCTACGTCACATACGGCTGCGTACGACGTGGCGCGTTTTGGCGAGCGCGTATGCATCAGCCGACATCGTTCCGCGGGTATGATTGTCGCTGACTTGGAGGTTGCCCCAGCGATCAAGGCGCTTGTGACAGACGACATTCTTGCCAACCTTGGCCTGAATGTCGCACTTCACGCGGCATTGCTCGTTAAGAACGGAAAAGGCCTCCTGATCTGTGGCGCGGCGGGGGCCGGCAAGACGACACTCGCCGTGGCATTGCTCGGGGCAGGCTTCACCTACGGCGGAGATGATATCGCGCTGATGGATGAGGATGGACTGTTTGTGGGAGTGCCCTTCTCGCCCGCATTGAAGCAGGGGTCTTGGGGGCTGCTCGGCCACATGTCAGATGCAATTCTGGCAGCGCCAATCCATAGGCGGCTCGACAATAAGCATGTGCGCTATCCGACAGGGCTGCCCTATGCTGCACGCGTGCGGGTTCAGCCTGCAGCTGTCGTGCTGATCCGCCGTCGTCGCACCGGGCCAGTCGAGGTTTGCGACGTTGAGCCCATGCGTGCCCTTTCGGAACTACTGGCCGGTGCGCACACGCCAGAGCGTCGCCTCGCCTTGCCGCAGTTTCAGCGGCTCCTCGATATGGTTTCACAGGCGCGCACCGTCGAGCTGACCTACTCTTCCCTCGACAGAGCCGTAGAGACATTGAGGCGACTTTATGACAGGCAATAGTTGGCGCGATCTGGTTACGCTCGCCTCCTGCCTCAACGGGCACATACCGAAAGAGGCGAACTGGGACGGGATCGTAGCCCTTGCGAACAGAAGCCTGACGATCACCTCACTTGCAGGTGCGGTGAAGGAAGCCAACCCGCACTTGCCGGAGGATCTCTCCAACTATCTGTCGATGATATATCGGCGGAACACTGACCGAAATTGCAGACTGAAAGCTCAGCTGGGGGAGGCGGCCGCATCGCTGAACGAGATCGGTATAGAGCCCATCGTGCTGAAGGGGACAGCCATCCTTGCGAGTGCTGCCCCTGAAGCGCTTGGTGCACGGCTTCTGACCGATTTGGACATTCTTGTCCGCCCCCAGGATATGCGAGAGGCATCAAAAGCACTGTGCCGTCAGGGATATGAGGTTGCGCTATCTTCCGGTGAAGGTTCCTGGCCAGGGAATGCGGAATACCATCTCCCAGTCGTCCTGATCCGTCCAACGGATGTCGGAAGCATTGATCTTCAGTGTCGACCGAAAGGGCCGGCCTCCTTCGGAGACGCGGAATGGCTTTATGGCGATAGTTGCGTGGTCGATATTGGCGGAGGCCGTGTACGCGTTCCAACGGCGTTTGCGCAGATCATTCTTTTCATTCTTCACGATCAGTTTCAAGATGGTGACTATTGGCGCGGGCTACTCGACCTGCGCCATCTGCTGGACATAGCAACGCTCGCCCGCGCCTCCTCGGTCGACTGGAACGGACTTAGAGCGCTTTTTGCGAGCGGCTATGAGAGGAACGCGGTCGAGACCCAAATCGTAACAGCCGCCGCGCTTCTCGGCCTAGACCGAACGGCGATTAGGGGAGTGGGATCGACGGCCAGGATCCAGTTTGCCCGGCGGCGACTTCAGCTCGGCTGTGACTACCTGCGGGCTCCGCTCACGCTCCTGACTCTCATCTCGGAAGTTGCCCACTATCGCTCCTGGGATCGTTTTGGGGGCGAGCCTTATCCTTCTAAGCGCCGGGAGCTTGTGCGAAAGGCTCGCGAATTGCGGCGGAACTTCCGCGCCAAGCTTCCCGGAAAACTGTAGCCGATTGGGGAAGCCTGTCGAGTTTGCAACCGAGCATTGACCTCGGGCGCATATGCGGAGGGCACCCCAGCTAAATCTAAAGATATATGGATAACTCGTAGCTTTTTATGTAAAAGTAGTTAGTGCTAATATATCTGACATCCGTTGGACGGGTGGGAGGGCAGATGGCCGAAGAACTCAACCAATCTCGAAGTGACCACGATCGGCGCGAGTTTCTGAAAAGCTGCGGTCGATTTGCGGCCGTAACCCCACCGGTCGTCACAATGCTTCTGTCAACCAGCCTGACGTCGCAAGCGATTGCCTCTTCGGGTGGTGGCGGTGGCGGCAGCAAAGGAAACAATGGGTGGGGTAACGGGCCGAGTTCGACAAATAGAGGAAGCAGCCACGGGCGTGGTGTTTCGCGAGGAGGACCGGGTGCCGGTCAATCGCAGAGCAGCAGCAAAATGAACGGACGCCCTTAGACCACATTTGGCTCGTCGCCCAGTGGCTCACCACATGAGAAGCAGCCGAAACTCAATGGAAGCTCCGGGAGCTCACCTTGAACGGATCTATGTCCAAGTCCTGTTTGTAGATATCCGCACGGCGGCCTTGCGATTGTCGCGCCGCTGACGGAGAATCAAGCTGCTGCCCCCCGACAGTCGCGTTCACCCTTGGCCTCCGCGCGCGAAACGGTCCGCTTCGCGTTAGGTCTGCACGGAGGAGCGACAGCGGAGCGCCCTAAGCGTCAGCCGGTACGGGAATAGGTCCTCGACGACCCGACCTCGCCTGCGGCATGGATTCCAGCGCGACCTCGGGCTCTTGCATTTCGCAGACTCAGCGGGCTGTCAAACGAAGTGAGGATCTGACCCCGCCTATTGCCTCACCCAGGAATGTTACTGACGTTGAGGGCAATGAGACGGCCCGTATCTCCTCCCGCCGTTAGCGTGAGGAGATACGGGCGCGCGCTTCATCCAGTACAGAGCCACCAGTCCTTCCCGAACCTAGAGACCATACCGGACAGCATATTGCCGAGTGCAAGGCGGCGTCAGAGCCTGTCACAGCCTTAAGCGTGGACGTCGCCTTAGGGGGCGGACAGACCGGGCTCCCACGAGCCGGCTACGGCTTGTTGCTGTAAATTTACGTTTTGGGTTTCCAAATCGCATGATGTATCGACTGGAAGCGGATCTTCTCACTGCTGGAGAGTCGGAACCCGATCGACGCATTTTGTGAGCCGGCGGCGACGGATGGGCGGCAAACGAACGCTCAGTTCGCCGCTGAGCAGTCGCCCTCTTCTGGAACAGGATGAACGCACGAATCGAGACTGCGGTGGTTCGCACTCAGCCGGGTGCACCGCTTGACCGCGTGAACCCGCAAGAAAGGTGGCGGCAAGCCACCACCTTTCCGTTTCAGAGCGGACGAACTTGCAGGGACGGTCGCTCAGAAAACCATCGTTGGACTGGAGGGAGATCACCGGCCGTCGGGCAAGCCGCTAAGCAGCCGGTAGATGCCTTGCTCGTTCCTCTTGGCCGTGCTCAGCACCGTTCGTTCGGAAACGGCCGACCAAAACCGCTAGCCGGTCGCTGATCTGTGAAAGCGTTTGGGCAGATGCGTTTGTCTCCTCCATCATCGTGGCGTTTTGTTGCGTGATCTGATCCATACTCCGGACCGCAGAATTAATCTCCTCAATCCCGGACGCCTGTTCCTGGGCCGACCGAGCCATCGAGCTGATGCTGCTGTTGATCGAAGCCACACGATCTCCAATGTGTGATAACGAATGACCCGTCTCGTTGACCAGCTGGACGCCGCGAAGCACGTCTGACGACGAGCGGTTGATCAACTCTTTAATCTCTTTTGCGGCCCCAGCCGAACGTTGCGCGAGTTCCCGCACCTCCTGCGCGACAACAGCGAACCCCTTGCCTTGCTCGCCGGCGCGAGCCGCTTCCACACCAGCGTTTAATGCCAGTAGATTTGTCTGAAACGCAATTTCATCGATGACTCCGATGATCTGGGTCATTTTCTGCGAAGAGCTTTCGATATCTCCCATGGCCGCGACGGCTTGTTTCACCACCTCTCCGGACCGATTCGTCTCGACCGTTGATTCCCGAACCACAGTCTGGACTTCCTGGGCTCTCTGAGTTGACTGTCCGGCAATGGTCGTGATTTGTTCGAGCGCCGCCGCGCTCTCCTCGAGCGCTGAGGCCTGGTGCTCGGTCCGCTTGGCAATCTCATTTGCGGCAGAAGCGATTCCGGCAGCTTCACAGCGAACCTGGTCAACTGACGAAGCGATCTCCTGCATAGCGCGATCGAGCGCGGCGACCGATGAGTTGAAATTGTCTTTTAGTCCCCTGAAGCTCGGCGCAAGCGCCTCATTGAGCTCGGATGTCAGATCGCCACCCGCCAGTCTTGTCAGAACGGTTTCCAGTGCGGAAAGCGCTTGATCCTGCTCCTCTTTTTCTCTCGCTCGTTGCTCCTCCAGACGGGCGCGTTCATCGGCAAGTGCATCGAGATAGACCGAAATGGCATAGTCCATGTCGACCAGGGCCGCTTTCACTACTGCCGTTAGATCATCTCCGACCTTTTGAGCTTTGCGGCCATGCAGGATACCTTTAAGCTCTTGATTAACAACGGCGCGAATGATGCCGTCCAGGATCATGGCGTATCCGCCGATGTACCAGCGGGGTTCGAGCCCGATACGGGCGTGAGCGCGTCCGACTGTTGTCACCCCCTCGACGTAATCAGACTGGTATGTGCCGGAGGCGATAATCTCCCAATGCTTGACTTGGCGATCTTTGGCGTGAGCAATATGAGCATCGTCCGAGAAGAATCTTGCCGTTTTCGGATGTTTCGACACTTTCGTGTAAAACGCGTCGAGCGCATGACCGATAGCCGTGCCTATGACGGGCTGCACGTTTGCCAAGCTGCGGCGTTGGCGTTCATCAAGACCCACAAAATCGAGGCGGTCTTGCAGGTCAGAATTTCTTGCCTGAATAGTCATCGTAAACTCCGCTTTGTGCTCGAAGCGATTGAGTATGAGAATATTCGGCCATGCTTAATTTCTGGTTAGCAGCACAACGTGGGCGCGACGAATTGCCTCTGGCATCGGTTCAGGTTGCAAGCCTCCTCGAAGGCGCGCGCTACTGCACGCGCAGTCTCTACCCATTCCGCTCTCTCCGCCCGCCACTGGATATTCCCCCGGACAACACCGACGCAAAGACGTCGGGAGCGTGTGCGTATCGAGCGGCTGTAAGGCGTTTCGCTTTCCGGCGACCACGTTTCGAAGTTCATTGCCCGGTAGCCTTCAGGCGGATTGTTTTGTTCTCACCGACGCCGCCTTGAAAGCCTTCCTAATTTCTCTCATCCGACGGTCAAGGGTATTATGACCGGCTTGCATAACGTCGATATCCAAGAGGTGGCCAATGACGGCCAGTTCTTTCATCAAGTCGCCAATAATAAGGTCTGGAGATCGAGTGGTGTTTCCGCCAACGGGCAGGTTCTTGCCACCAAGAGCCGGGGCTTCTAATGCCTGAGTAAGCTCGAGTGCGGCTCCCAAGAATCTTTTCCGACGTTCCACGATATCGCCGGCGGCAGCCCTGCCATCGCAAGCTGCCGTCAAACGAACGGCTTTGTTTTGAAATTCGCTCATGTGTCGCCCCCGATTCACATTCGTGTCTCTTAGCTAATATAGCTGAACGCCATCTTAAATCTTCGGAGGTCACGAGACTCTCGAACCGCCACCGAGATCGGGTGCTGTGCGTCACTAACGCCTTCGCTCAGGGAAGGCATAGCTGAATGGCACTGAGAAGCGCGGATGAATCCGCCGCACGTGGGTCGTGGAATAAAGACAATATCGCCTGCTGCTTCCCTTTCACGCAACATGAACACGAATGGAAGGTCGGCCTGCACCCGTTCTTCCAGCACCTTGGCCCGGAAGGATGGTTACGCGAAGAACAGGCACGGTCGGCACAAGTTGTTGAAGAAGACCTTGCTGCTCCTTCTTTACGGCGCAGATGGTATCGGGGTCGTCAGCATCCGACCGCCGGACGATGCCGCACGGCTCCCGGAAATCAACGAAGTCACGGTCAGCCCCTGACGCGCGGTTTCAGGTCTGCAGAACGTCCGGGATTGACGCTTGGAGGCTTGGCGCGCTGGTTTCGGTTATCGCTTTCAGCCGTATCGTTGACAGCTCTCCCATCTCCGCCAAGCTTGAGCACCTCACCATGCAGGGTGAGCTTGGAAAATCTCGGAGTAAAACGAGCCGCGTAAATGTCGGCCGTAAGCTAGCGCGGGGATCGGAAATGATTGTCGCGGCAGTCTATCGTCGGCGATCGCGCCCCTCGCCAACTGGAGCATCATCGACGGCGAATGGTTCAGACGATTGGCGCGCCATGAGCACGGCGCGCCAAATGTCTAGTTGATTATTGTGTCGTCGAGCCCTTTGTCATGCTCATGCATGGGGCTGGACTTTGAACGGCGCGCCTCCCGCCACATTGCTGCTTCGAAAAGAGCTGTCTCGTCGCGGATGCCAGCCCGATATTCATGCAACAGGTAAGTCGCGAGGTGGTCGGCACGCTTGCTGGGCCGATCAATCTGGCACCACATGCAAACCCGGTCGAAGATCCTTTGCAGGAAGTTCAACTCGGTCGGGCTTATCCAGGCACCTTCCACGGGGTCAAACATCGAAGCATTCCCATCCTCACCTATGCGGCGGAGCGCCTGTCATCCCGTCTCGGGCTGGTGAGGTGGGCTAGCGGGTTCGCTGGGAGACCGGCCTCCAGACAAGCAGCGACGAAAGCTTCACGCGCGATCGCAACCGGCATCTTTCGGTTAAGGGTGCGCCGACAGACTTCGACGGCTTGCTCGTAGCGTCGTCCGCGACGTCGCGGCCACTCGTTCTCCAGAAAAACGAGCGCGTCGAAGACCGATGAGAAGGTGCGATTGCTGCCGTTCTGGAACGTTACCTGCAACGGTACAGACCATGGCATCTCCGGAAGATACATGTTTCCCTCCTTCCTATCTAACCGGATGAAAGAAGATGGAAAATCATCTGGGAATGCTGAGATTGGTTTTCAAGACCTCCGACACCAGGCGTTTGGCGATCAGGATGTGGTGGGCGCGGCAGGACGCGATCCTGCAATCTCCGCCGCACTAAAAGGGACAGAGGAGATGGCCGCACAGCAACGGCTCATGCTCAACGTATACGTCGAGCTGATGTGTGACGCGCTTCGGCCGTTCTCCGGCCTAGAAGGTGAGCGCTTGCGCCCCGTGTGCGTCGGTCTTCTGGGCGCAGCGGAGGCCCTTGCCTCCGAGGCACAAGCCGGGGCGATATCCCAGCAAATCGCCACGTCCGTATTAACGTCACTCATCGTAAAGGCTGTGGCTGATGGCCCCCAACAAAGCTGGGTAACGTTCCAGTCGCAAGGCCCGGGAAAGGACGATGAACTTTGACAAGGTTCTCAGGAGGGCACGCAGGGTCCGCCCGATCCCTGGCGCGGCCGGGCAGGTGAGACGTAGGCGCTGCATGAAGGCCGCACGACCAGTCCGCAGCGCCGTCTCCTAAGACAGCATTTCGAGACCGTGTTTCCGGACGATCGAGAGCAGCTTCAATGCGGGGCCGCTCGGCCGCTTGGCGCCGGTTTCCCACTTTTGTACGGTGGACCCGCTGGTGTTGAGATAGCGCGCGAAGACTGGCTGGCTGACATGGTTGTTCTCGCGCAGCGCCTTGATCTCACCCGGCGACAGCTGCTGCGGGATGGACAAGCAAGTCTCATCAAAGGTCTTCATGGTTTCCTTGTCGATGGTGCCTGCCGCATACATGTCTTCGACGGCGCTATGGATCGCCTCAAAGGCATCGCTCTTGAACTTGCGCTTAGTCGTCATTGCAAATCTCCAATAGGCGCCGGTCCCATTTCGGCATCAAGCTCCGCCTGCGTCTTGCGCCGCTAGAGTTCGGCGAGCTTCCGAAAAGCCAGGAGCTTGTCGTCATCGATGTTTGCGCGGTCCTTCTTCGCGAACAGATAGGCGAACAACCCTCACGCGGCCTGCTCAATCGCCTTGCGGAGGGCCTTGTCTGAGATCCGCGCTTTCTTCGCTGCCTTGAAAAATCATGCTGTTCTGAAAGTCCGTCTGCATCGCTTCATATAGCACTAGGTGCTACACCTATCAAGTTGTCGGGAAAAATCGCGGAGACTTGCCGCCTCCACCCTTGGTTCAAGATGCTGGCAGCAAGCGCCGCGTCGTCCTGCGGCAAGGAACGGCCTTAGTGGTTCGCAACCATCTCCAGTGTGTCCTACTCTCAAGCAAACGTCGGCCCTTGAAACGCGCGCTTTTCTCACCTACCTCATTTTTGCCGGATGCCCTCTCGGATCCTGGCACGGGAACGATGGTCCATTTATGCGTTGGACTGGTTCGGTTCATATCTCTTCGCAAGGAGGATATGGTCCGGCGTCTGCCCGACCCCCTTGCGTAGCTGTTGTGCGATCGACCGTCTCGGTCTTCTGATCGTCAGTTCCGTCCGTCTCCGATCCTGCGGCCTCCGGCATGCACGTACTTGGCGCGTTTTAAGCAACAACAACGGCTGATTATGAAACGAAGGAGGATGCACATGCTGATATCGGATTTTGGCCGCATGGGATTCGACCCATTTCTGGAAATGCGGCGAATGCAGCAGGAAATGAATCAGCGTTTGTCCGACATGACTGCCAAAGCCGCCCACGAGTTTCCACCCGTCAACCTCTGGATGGGTGAGGGCAGCGTAGCGGTGACTGCTGAATTGCCTGGGATCGCGGCTGAAGAGGTCGATCTGACGGTTCGCGAGAACACGTTGACATTGAGGGGCGAACGCGGATCCCCAACGGAGGACGAGAGATCCGTCTGGCACCGGCGCGAACGAGTGTACGGAAACTTCTCTCGAACGGTGCAATTGCCTTTCCGCGTCGATCCGGAACAGGTCGAGGCGCGTTTCGCAAACGGGCTTCTTGAAGTCGAACTACACCGGCCCGAGACGGATCGACCGAAGAAGATCCAGATCAAAGGATAGGAGGCCAAAATGGCTCAGGAACTGAAAACGACTGAACGCCGGGCTCCAAGCAAGCTTGACGGTGGCGAACCGACCCGTTCGCGCCCGGTGTTTGTCCCGCGCACCGATATCTATGAGACAGAGGACAATGTCGTTGTTCTCGTGGACATGCCGGGCGTCGCTTCAGAGGGTGTCGACATCACGCTCGAGAAGCGGACGCTGGCGATTCGGGGCTACGCGACGGACGAACAGCACGACAACTATCGCCAAATCTATGCCGAATACGGCGCGGGCAATTATGAGCGCGTCTTCACGCTCTCCGAAGATATCGATCGGGACAGTATCGAGGCATCGCAGAAGAACGGCGTCCTGCGGTTGGTCCTGCCGAAGGTCGCGCCGGCAAAGGCGAGAAAGATCAAGCTGAAGATGGCGTAATTCGTGCGGAGAAAGGAGGTTGACCATGCAGATTAGAGATCTGATTCCCTGGGCCAGTAACAAGGGAAGCGAAATTGCGAAGTCAGACGAGGGAAACCCCGTCTTTTCCTTGCAGCGCGACGTGAACCGTATTTTCGAAGATTTCTGGAAGCGGCTCGATCAACCCTTCGGAGCCTTCGGGCGCTGGGATACCGGCGGGCCGCGAATGGACGTCACCGAAACCGAGAGTGCGATTGAGGTTTCGGTGGAGCTTCCTGGAATCGACCAGAAGGACGTCGATGTCTCCCTGACGAACAGCGCGCTCACGATCAAGGGAGAAAAGAAGAGTGAGCAGGAAGAGAGCAAGAAGGGGTATCACTTGTTGGAACGCTCCTACGGGTCGTTCTACCGCTCGATCCCGTTACCGTCGGGCGTCGACGAGGACAAAGTCGCCGCCCAGTTCAAAAACGGCGTCCTGACCGTGACGCTTCCAAAAACGGAGGAAGCGTTGTCGCGTGTTAGGAAGATCGAGGTGAAGGCGAGCTGACATCGACTTCACGGTCGTGACATGCGGCGGGCGAAACCGCCGCATTTCTTAGCGATTACTGCAGAGGTCTCGTCCGTGGATAGGCCATCAGCGAAGCGCGGGCGCGGGCGAGATCTGCTCGGGCGACGGTCAGCATCTCGTCTGCTCTATCCAGAGCGCCGAAAGCAGCGGCAGTCGGATTGGGCCGTTCCGCAGTGATGCGAACCCAAGCGCGATCGATTTCAACAAGAGCCGCGCGAACATTCGCGATCGCTCGTTCGATGGCATCGTAGAGAGCGATCTCCTCTTCGGAGACGATTGGCGAATTGTCACCGCTCATCGATCTCTTCCGGTCACACGGGTCCCTGGTGCAGGCTCGAATTGCAAAATACCACGAAGAGTACCCTTCTTAAACAGTCAGCGTGGCGCCGTTGGGATGGTAATCGCCAGAACCCGTGGGCACCGATGTGCTAAAGGCATCAAGGGGTGAAGTCGCGACCATTGAAACGCCTGATGAACGCGAGTTCAACTGCCAATTCTTCCCTCTGTCTCCAACATCCGTTTTCCTGAACGGGCACACCATTCTGATGCAACCAAAATGCAGCGTCGGCCGGCTTCGTTTAGTGAATCGGCCGTAACCGGGGATCTGGCAGTTGCAGCCTCAACGGGCGCAGCTTTGAAAAAGCACGGTGTTTATCTCGGCCGCGACTCGCTCACCACCGACAGCGATTTCCACAAAGCGGTCCACTCGCCCGTTGGTGTTGGAATCGTTGCTGTCCATGGCCTTCCTGAGTCGATTGTTGCGCTGAAGTTAAATCGCACCGTCTCTTAATAAACGAAACGGAAGTTTTGTTTATTACCGTACTCGCTTAATAACGGTGGGCACAAAAGTTCGCTCGATTCTCATCAAGGCGAAGAGTCCGCAGCCGACTTACCGCCGTGCGGCTTGGGCAAGCGGTAAATGTGAAGAGCGGGCATTAATTACAACCGTGCCAAACGACGGCACTGCGACAAAACAGGACAAGGGAAAGTCCAGCGCCTGCTTGCCCAGTCGGGTCCAGTCGCGATGGTCTTGACCTGCTCCTCGGCCATGACAGCAGCGTGGCATCCGATAGAGTTGCTGAGCGCAGATCGAAACTCTTGCTACGCAGACGACGGATCTCGTCGCTCGGATTGAAGCCCTCGAGGCTCTCATAGCGCCGGGCGGCGTGGGCCAACCCGCATAACGGTTACAGCGATCGGGTCACCACCTCGGTCGCGACGGACACCAGCAGGGCCGCTAGCGCGACGGCCGTTCCAATTCGCGCGATCTTCATGCGGCGCCCGCGAGCGCCATCCCAATCATAGCCTATCATGTTCCCCCAGCCGGCATCATGCCGTGCGTGGATGGTGGCGCGTTTTCCTGACAAAGAGGTAAATCCGATGAGCGCCATCGCCGCTAGCGGGTTCGCGATGCCTCGTCGGGCAACCGGAATGTCGTGAAACCCCATTCGTGCTCGCGCGTTATCCCCCGACCAAGCGGTGAGGAATCAAATGTCTATTCATATGCGAGATCTCGGCGAGGCCGTTCTTGATTTGCTCTATTGGCGTCCGACAGAGCAGGCGCCTGAATTGAACGACGATCGGCATTTGCTCATTCAGGCATACCGAACGAACCAGGCCCCTGAGGCCGCTCGGCAAGAGCATCTAACGATTGACCCTGAGCTTGCAGTCTATGGGCGATCAAACCCCTGACACTGACCGGGCGTACCGATTGCGTCCCAACTGGTTGGCGGCGTAAAATGTTGTGTCTGTAGAAGTCGAACGCTCAGACGGAAAGGCCCCGGATCACCCTCGTGGGACTCTGGGGCCTTTTTGCGTCTCGGAGCGATGCAACAGGAATGGTGGTGTTCGCGGCATTGCCCTGGATAGCAGTCAGGAGGCGGGATACCTCCTCTTGTATCCCTCTGCTTGCCACCTCGTACTCGAATACAAGACGTTGATCTGGCTGTTCTGCTTCTCGGAATTCTTCTAACCGTTCGGCTGCGAGTGCATACGCCTCGAAAAGGTCATCCAGCTCCGCCGGACAGACATCACCTTCGAGCGCCCGTCGGAATTTCGGTAGTCTCACCGATAAACGGCGCCGTCCTAGTTCCCTGAGTTTCTGCATTTTCTCCCCCATTTCAGGGCAATCTAAGATGGCGCAGCCAAGGAAGGGTTAAATCGAAATTTCAATTGCGAGCGACCTCGCTAAAGCGACGAGCTCTCCTGCCGATTTTTCCCCGCGCCCAACGGCAAAACCGCAACCCCGAGGTCGGTGGCTGCGGTTCTGAGTGCCAGTTGTAACGTGCAGGGACAATGGCAACCGACCGTAGATTGCGCGGGAGCGGGTTAATTTAGTGCCACACGGACGTGATCATGGGGGCGTTTCAAGCCGTTGCCGCGTCTTTCGCTGACAAGGCTACGAGACAAAAAAAGGGTGAAGCGCCCAGAACTCTTTCGCTTCACCCTACAGGTCCAGCTTATCGCATCGTGAATACAACATATCAACTGCCTCCGGTCGCATGCAAATCACCATAGCGCGAGCGCCTTTCGGCTCTGCTTCACGTCAATGTGGGCGCCGGTTACTCCCGCGGCCAAAGCGACGCTCCATCATCAGCCCGACGAGCCACTCTCGTAGATCGGGGTTTTCGCGAAACTCGTCGAAATGCTCGATGGCGTAACCGAGTGTCTGTTCGGCGAGAGCGTCCGCCTCAACCGGTGAGGTCGTTAGGCTGCGCGCCCATGCCAGTAGCTCAGGCAGAAAAGCCGAGAACTCGTCGTCGCGAGGGGCAGGTTGCGGCGGACGATTGACGAACACACAAACGTTCTTGAGCTTCTGTTCAAGTTCCCACGCATCCCCCGTGCCGTTCATGCAAAACTTGAGCGCATATCGCGCCAGGCACTCACTTTCCTTACTGTGCCGAGAAATATGTCGGCTGTTCACTATCTTCTCAACAAATACAGAAGAGACAACACGGAAGCCGTCAGGAAGCATGTACCCAGATTGCGGATGGCTAATCATAGCGCAATCTCCTCCACTCGGGCCGAAAGCGATTATGATCTCCCAGTCGCCAGAGGCTGTTTTACAGTCCGGCGATGGGCTGAGTATGCACCTCTGGAGGCGGGCTGGCTCCTTCAAAATCTCAGGTTCGGGATTGAGGTGCCGCTAGCTCAATTTGCTTCAGCAGCGCGATGACTTCGGCCTGCATGTCCAGGCACAGCGCCTGATACTCGTTGATCAATTCCTCGCGGCGGCGGTGCTCCGTCAGCAGATTGTCGAGGGTCTGCGCGGCCAACGCGTAGGACTCGAACAGATCGTACGGCGTCGGGTTCTTGGCTGCTCGCAACTGTTCACGGTGATAGGGCAATACCAAGGAGAGCTGCGCCCGTCCGAGCTTGACCAACGACATTTGTCACAGCCTTTGTCGCGTCATATTTGCCGCGTCACGACAGATTTCCAGAATGTCTTCTTTTTGCATGCTGCGGGCAGCGCCGCAATGGGTGCGCTGAACCCGCTCCCTGGTCTCCATCTGAGCGAAAGTGAACCTCTCCCGCCCACTGCCCGTCAGGCACTGAATCTCCAGCTTCAGCGGATCACGGTCGCCGTACTTCTCCCTGATCCGCTCAAGCTCCTCGATCGCGGCATGTTGCTCGTCTATATCCCCGAGCACGTAGCGTTCATGCCCGACTGCGCAGATGTTGCACCCGGCCTCGATCACGTCGACGACGAATGCGGGGATCTCGCTGGCGTTCATTTGGCGGCGGTCATTCTCCGTCATGTCAGGTCCTCCGTTGAGGTTATGACGAGCCCTGCCATGGCCGACAGGAGCAAGAATACTCCCGAAATTTTGGGGGCTTGAAAAGAAATGGCCCCGTCGGGCGGCGACGAGGCCATCGGCACTGAGCAGACCTCACTTCCGGAGGGATTGTGAAGGTGTCACCCTGATCGGGGAAGGGTTCCACAAAGCCAGAAACGCAAACGGCGGTTCTGAGTTCCGTCTCTGCAAAGAAAATGGCCCCCAAATCGCAGGCAACGGGCCACGAAAGAGCGTGTGCGTCTTCTACTCGCACGCACTCAAGCGAATGAAGCCCCGCAGGGGATGCGGGGCTTCATCGTGGAAGGTCGTCAAACCATAAAAAACGCAATGCGTACATTATTCAGTGATCGCGCGGCAATGAGAAGTACAACCATGGATTATTTCTGTTGCGCGATCACGGTTGTATCGTCGCAAAAATGGGGACCGATCGCAACTATGCGAAAGGGGTAGTCGCGTAATCAATTTGGGGGCGCATACGGCTTTGCTACCGCTGGGGGGATCCTATCTTTCGGGCCCCATCACTGAATAATGCAGGTGCCCGGCCAATCGCGGCAAGAGCGGCCCGCACAGCCCGCCAGAGCTAATCCAGTAGCCACAATGCAGGCGATGACGGCGATCTTTCGGGCCATCGGCTCGTTCCAGCTATGGCGTTAACGCGAGGGCGATAAGCCAAGCGGCCAAGGCGATCAGAAGCCAATCCGAGCGCCCTTGTACCTTTGTCGTCTTGCCCCTTCCCAATCGTAAGACATCAGCGCCTCCTTCTCGGTGGCGCACAATGCACGATTGCACATCTGAGGAACAGTCCATTTTCCTCATATACACAGCGCTGCTTGTCTGTTGTCCCTATCTCTGGGACGCAGTCAATGCCGCGTCCCTTCGATCTCCAGTTCTATGTATCGGCCGATGGACCAGAGATAGGCGACGATCTGCAGCTTCAGGTGATCGCGCTCGCCGAATTTGTCGCCGATCCGGTCAAGATCCTCAAGCGCTGCATCCTGCTCCTCGATATCACCAAGTACGTACTTGTCATGCCCTATGGCGGTGATATCGCAACCGGCCGCAATAATCTCAGACACCAAATCCGGTATTTCGCTCGGCTTCATCTTTCGCGGCTTGCTTTGGGCCATATTAATCCTCCTTTGATCGAGCAGGAAGGGTAGGGATTCGGGAGATCCGCTAGGCTATTGCGCTGAAGCGAGAGCGACCAGTCATGCTGCTAAGGCAATCAAAGCCCGAGCCGCGCGTGCCTGTACCGTCGACGCCTGGCACGTTCCCAATCGTAGGACATGAGGTTCCCCCTCTCGGCCGCGCACAATGCCAGATTGTGGGTGGGTGGGAAAGGCGCTTCCTCAGAGGAGCAAAGCGGTCCCCGCCAAAAAGTATGGCCTCGCCGGGGAGAGCGAGGCCATGGGGCACTTTCATGAGTTTCAGATCCGGGCGGATCGTGAAGGCGTCATCCTGATCGGGGGACTCAGGGCTGCCACAGGCGAGAAACGCCGACGGCGTTATTGAGTTCCTGCCTTCGCAAAAAAAAATGGCCCCAAAGTGCGGGGCCGAATTGTGTGCTGTGCCAAGAAGCCCGAGCAGGCGAAAGGGATCACTCGGGCTCGTTCTAAGACTATCACGTGCGGCGACAAATTCCGAGCCTTTTGGAGAATCCCACAAATTGCGCGTCGGGCGAAAGCCTGATCTGATGCGGGCATGACCACGAAGCTTTCAGACTTGAGGCTGAGAAACCCAAAGCTCCTCGGCGAGCTCAAACGACGGGGGTTTGAGACCGTCGATGACATGAAGCACGTTCCCACGACGGACGCGTTGCGGATGAAGGGAATGGGCGCAAAATCGTGGCAGAAAATCTGTGATGCATTGGGCAGAGACCCTGCAAAGACGTGAGGCCTGAAAGCCATTACCGGGCCACCTCCTTCGAAATCAGTTCATTGAACTTCTCGATATTCGCCCGCGGCTATAAAGACTTTGAGCATTCTCTTCACCTGCGTGGAAAAGCTCCTCTACCGCTGCGTCCTGGCGGTGGTATCGCCAATCCGGGCGCTAACTGGGTGGCGATGGCATGTTCGGGAGCGTGTCTAGCCCTGGCTTTTGGGCACGCCGGTTTTGCGCAAGCCCGCCCGACCTCTACCCTCTCTCGTCGCTGCAACTTGGGTGTCGCTGGGTGATCTGTCCTCAGTTGCTAAGGGAATGCGGGCGGTACCGAACCAGATAGCGCACTCTAGAAGGGAAGTTTCATCCTTGTTCCCAAGCCGGTATTCATCAGCGATGAAGCTTGCTAGGCGGACGGCGCGCTTGCTGAGATGTGGAATGCGAGTTTTGGCACAGGCCGTTTCGAAGACTTTTCGTATCAAGGCAAGATCTCGGGGACCAAGATGTTGAATTGCGAGTTTGGGCGGTATGTGCACTGACACCTCCTATGAATGAAGCGGGTGCGCGTCGAACCGGACTTGGAGGAAGCTCAAAAGGTGAACGTGCGATTGCGCCACCTTCATTCTCCCACCGATTGATGGCTTCCGTTTTCGTTTGGGCTGCAATTTGATTTTGTCCGCCTGGCGCGCCGCTCTTCCCAAGAAAGGCGGTCAGTTGCGCCTTTGTCAGTTCGCCCCGCTGAATGGCGGCCGTCAGGAATCGCGCCAGAGCAAGCTTTTCGGCGCGTTCATCTCTTTCTTTGGCTTCGAGATAACCAGCGGCTTTTAGTATTTCAACCAAAAGGCTGATGTCTTCGGCGTCTATATCTAGATCTGGATCCTTGGAAGACATGCGGCCTCCTTCGCGTGGGGCGGCAGGCGGCCCGCGCTAGTTCTAACGCGCTATACTATGCGCCCAATGGTTCAGAGATTCTACGGGTGTGCTCGGAAAGGCGACTCTAAGAAACGGCCTCGTCGTGGGGGGCGACGAGGCCGGCTACACGACTTCACTAATGGTGAAGCCGTCAGGCGCCTTCAGTCTCCGAAGGGCGGGGATCTAAATGCGCATTAGCTTATATAGGAGGCGTAGAATTCGCTTCCAAGGGCAGGCCAGAAAAAGAATGGCCCCGAAAGGCGATTAAGGGGCCATGAGAGTGTCGTCCTTCTGCCGGGCCGGCAGGATGGAACTCGCCAGCCCACCTATTCAATCTCTGAGGTTGAAATTGGTTCCTTGCCAGCTTGATTTTCTCCTCGTAGCCGTCGCATCGTAACCCATGGCCGAGCCCTACCAGCCCCGTTACATAGGACATGCTATCCCTCTATTCGATTGATGAGCATCCAGACCGCCATAGCAATCAACATTAGGTTTTCAGTGAGTGAGATAAGGCCCAACGGGACATTGCTGTCGCCGCCGACGCAAGCACATTTCAGCTTACGGCGGTCAATGTAAACGGCCTTGAAGACGGAAATGGCACCAATGGTGCCGATTACGAACGCAACCGGAATTGCAAGCTATTTGCCGTCGTCACGGCCATCGGCCTTGCCGGCACTGCGCTTGCGCAGGAATTCACGTTCCGCTTCCAGTCTTCGGACCCGGCGGGCAACCCGAACTTCGAATATCAGAAAGGTTGGACCGACCTCGTCGCCGAGCGCTCCGGCGGCAAGGTGAAGATCGAGCTTCTGCCGGTCGGTTCGGTCGTGGAATATAACGAAACGCTTGATGCGGTTGCAGGCGGCATTCTCGATGGTCAGATCTGCGATTCGTCCTATTGGGCCGGCAAGGATCCGGCTTTCGGCCTGATCTCCAATCCGGTCGGCGCCTGGTCCGATCCGGCGCAGATGATCGACTTCGTGGAGAACGGCGGTGGCAAGGAGATCATGCAGGAATTGCTGGGCTCCTACGGCCTGCATTTTATCGGCGTTTCCACTCCGGGGCTGGAAGCGTTCGTCTCGCGTGTGCCGCTTGATGGTGTCGATGATCTCAAGGGGCTGAAGATGCGCGCCCCGGAAGGTCCGATTGCCAACGTGTTTGCAGCCTTTGGCGCTGCCCCGGTCAATCTGCCGTCCTCCGAAGTCTTTACGTCGATCGACAAGGGCGTCGTCGATGCGGCCGATTATTCCGTATTCTCGGTCAATCAGGCGCAGGGCCTCAATGGCGTTGCGAAACATCCGGTGTATCCAGGCTTCCACTCGCTGCCACTCGTCGAGGTCTCCATGAACATGGCGAAATGGGAAGCGCTGCCGGATGACCTCAAGAAAATCCTTGAGGAAACTGTCAAGGAATTCCAGCAGACCCAGATCAACGGTCTCAAGGCCGCCGACCAGAAGGCGGTGGAGGCGGCCAAGGCCGAAGGCTCGATTACGATCCACGATTGGTCGGCCGAGGAGCGTGCCAAGTTTCGCAAGCTTGGGGTCGCCGAATGGGAGAATATCGCGAAGCGTTCGCCAATGGCCCAGAAGGTGTTCGACACGCTGACGGCCTACCTGAAGGAAAAGGGCTTGCTCTGACCCAACCATGCGGCGGCCCGCTCCGGGCCGTCGTTTTCTCGTGCCGAGGGAGAGGGGCATGACAAGAGACACGTTTTCAGAGGACGCCGGGGCCGCCATGGGCGCCGAGGTCGTCGGGGCCGTTCCCGAAGCCGGCATGCTCGGCCGTCTCATCGACAAAGCTGGCTATGTTTTTGCCGTCGGCATCGTGCTCGCAGCGCTCATACTGCTTGTGGAAGTATTCCTGCGATACGTGTTGAACAGCCCGACGATCTGGGCACATGAGACGACGGTCTTCCTTTGCGGCGTCGCTTTCATCTTCGGCGGCCTCTATTGCACCGCCCGCAACACCCATATCCGCGTCGTTCTGCTCTATGATCATTTCTCTCCCCGCGCGCGCCGGATCGCCGACATCGTCATCTCCCTTGTTAGCGCCCTTGCCAGCGGCTTCAGTCAGGACCATACAACTGGCCGGTACGTAGACCTCGCTCCCGAGGAACTGCGGCATTAAAGCCTTAGCCAGGCTCGTTGGGGAGGAGAGCTGGGCGTGACCGTGGTTCCGCCAAGACGAAGAACATCGAGCGGCTCTCTGTTCGTCGAACATAGCCTCGGTGCGGAATAAGATCCGAGGGTCTCAGTTATCACAGCGGCTCTGGTTGCCAATGCCTCCAGGTCCAATGTTAAACCTGGAGAATCTAGTCCAAGTGCAACATTGCCGTGTGAAGGGTAGGGCATCACGCGCAGTCTCGCAAATGCGCTATGAAGACCTCGGCGGGTGTGCGGTAACGCAGGCACTTGCGTGGCAGCGCGTTCAGATGGTGGACGAGCGCGACGAGCTATTGCTGGGTGACGGCGGTGAGATCGGTATCGCTGGGCGTGAAGCGGCGGCTGCGCTTGTTGGCGTTTTTCCACCGCACCTTTCCGCCACGGCGCACTGGGGTCGCAGAACCAGCTCCGCGCGCCGATGCCATCTTCCAAAGCCCTAAAGCGGCGAACTCCGTGCCGCGATCAAAGGTGAAACTCTGCCGGGCAAAGGCTGGCAAAGGTGAGAACGTTTCGATGATCTTGTCCATGATCGGTCTCGAGCGCCGGCTCGGATTCTTGATCATCACGGTGTAGAGGCTTTTGCGCTCGACCAACGAGATCAGGTTGGCGTTGCCGAAATCACGTTCGACGATCAACAAGTCGCCCTCCCAATGCCCGAACTGCGAACGATCACCAATGAAATCAGGGCGTTGCGATATCCTGCAGGCAGCCGGAAAAGTGCCGTCACGGGGTTTCCTCGAGCTGCGGGGGGCGGCGTTTGCTGCGGCCTTCCGCCAGATGCTGATGGAGTTCCAGCGCCTGATCTTCCTTGCCATAGATGAAGCGATAGATCGTCTCGCTGCAGACCCGCACGGCGCTGACGCCATCGGCGAGCAGACGACCGGCAATCTGTTCCGGTGACCAAGGTGTCTTCAGCTGCTCGATCACCAGCTCGCGCAATTGCGGGTGCCGCACAAGCTTCCTCAGGCGCTGCCGCCGCTCTTTGTGGATGTCGTACGCCAACGAAAGCCCCTTCAGAAAAGGCTCCTGCTTAGCCGAAATTTCTTACCCCCACCTTTTTCCCACTCCCCTTTCATGGCCTGTGGCTTCCCTCATGCCGCAATCTGACATGCTACCCACTTCTGGTTTCGAGTTTCAATCAGTCGCCACGTAGATTTCAAACCGTCACTCCTTGACTTTCAATTGGTCATCGTCGTAGTTTCAAACAGTCATCAAAGGAATGAAGCTGTGGCGCTGTATCCAAGGCTCGTTGAGCAACGCGTTGCCGACGCCCTGTCAGACACGCGAGTCGTACTGATCGTAGGTCCCAGACAATCAGGAAAAACGACGTTGGCTAAGAAGATGGCCAACGAGGGGATGGAGTATTACACGCTGGATAATGCAACCATCCTGGACGCAGCGCGACAGGATCCCGTTGGCTTTGTAAGAGGTATGGATCGCGCCATCATCGATGAAATTCAGCGCGCGCCCGAACTGCTGTTGGCCATCAAGGAAAGCGTGGATACCGACCAGCGCCCAGGGCGGTTCCTTCTGACCGGTTCAGCCAATCTCATGACGTTGCCACGCGTGGCAGACTCGCTCGCAGGGCGAATGGAGGTTGTTCGATTGCTGCCGCTTGCGCAAAGCGAGATCAGAACCGCCGGCAGCAGCTTCCTGCGCGACGCCTTCCAAAACGAAGCCAAGGCCGGAGAGCCATTCTTCGGAGACGACCTCATGGCTGCGGTTCTGGCCGGTGGATATCCCGAGGCGCTGGCCCGCAAAACCTTGAACCGCAGACAGGACTGGTATGCGGATTATATCCAGGCGATCGTTCAACGCGACGTTCGCGATGTCGCGCAAATCGAGCAGATTGCTCAAATGCCGCGCCTCCTACGCATCCTGGCAGAGCATTCGGGACAGCTCGTCAACTATTCTGGAATTGGCGCGGCCATTGGGATGAACCACATTACAACGCAAAAATATGTCGGCATCTTCCAGAGCCTGTTCCTCGCTCGAACCGTACAACCCTGGTTTTCGAACAAACTAAAACGCCTCACGAAAACACCGAAAATACATTTCCTCGATTCTGGTCTTCTCGCATCCCTTCGTGACCTCTCTCTCGACCGTCTCCACGGCGACAGGGGTCAGTTCGGGGCATTGCTGGAGACTTTCGTTTTTGCCGAGATCCTTAAACTCGCCAGCGGCGGGCAAACCCGCTTCGAGTTTTCGCATTTTCGAGACAAGCAGCAGAACGAAGTCGATATCGTCATCGAAGATACAAGGGGGCGGATCGTCGGTATCGAAATAAAGGCGGCAGCATCCGTCTCGAATTCCGATTTTTCCGGATTGCGAATTTTGGCCGAAGCATCCGGAGAACGGTTTGTTTCGGGCATGGTCTTGTATGACCACCACAAAGTGGTCCCTTTCGGAGAACGTTTGTCCGCTGTGCCAATATCGGCGTTGTGGCGGTAGCGCGTGAGAATTTCGCTCAGTATTCAGACCCGAGCATTTTTGAGACTTCCAAGGTCTCGATAACCAATAGGCCTCAGGTTCGATTCCCTTCAAGGCGAGGGAATCGTCCGCAGACGCTGAGAAACGTGCCAAGCAGCAAATCGGTCAACCTCCTATGACGGAAGTTGCCTTATCCAATCGTCGAATCCAGCGTGTGGGGCCTGTACCGCCAGACCCGTATTCGGTCGTCCGTCTGATTTCACCGATTGCCTAAGCTCCCGTGCGCTTTGCCTGTACTGCTGTTTGAAGGCGCGGGCGAAATGATCGCCTCTCAAAAATCCGAAGTCGGCCGCAATGTCGGAGATGCGGCGCATATCCCTGGGATTGGCCAAAATAGACCTAATCCGCTCGAGCCGACGGCTCTGGATGTAATGGACAACGCCACCTTCCGTTTCGAACAAGCGATAAAGCGTCCGGCGGGATACGGCGACAATGTTGCAGATCGCAACGATGTTCAGCGTGCTGGCGTCGAGGCGAGCCTCGATATAACGTTTCGCGTGACGCAGTAGCACGAGCTCGAGGCCGGGGCGCGCTGCCCTCCTGAGCGCTTCCAGGAAAGCGGCTGGGCGAAGCCCGGGTTTGCCGCCTTCGTCTCCTCGATCATCGAAAGTGGCTACGATCCAGCGAAGATGGACGGTGTGCGCGCGCGGCTGCGCGAGCTAAGACTTGAACCCTATGATTGCCTCAACCCGGTCCTGATGGATGTGATCGCCACATGGGCAGCCAAGAAGAGCGGCGCGCTCCCCAATTGATCGAAGAGACGCTCTTCAAACTCGATCCGTGTTCGGCTCGTTTGGAACTCGCCAGCATCCGTAGCATTGTGTGCTCGGCGAAGTTCGCCGAGCACTTCTAAAGCTTGCCGCGTTTATGGACGACGCGGCCGGTGTAGATTGTGTTCCGAGGCGCTGACGGTGCGGGGTGCCAAGAGAGGTCATCAGGCGCAGGATGTCGTCACAGTGCCCACGAAAAAGATCGGCGTCGATGCGGTCACCCGTTACGTTCTGAAGGATGCCATACTGCTTTGCGGGACCGCAGCCATAGAGACATCGCCCATCCCGGTCGACTAGGAAACGACTGACAAGCTCAGGGGTCATTGCCGAAAAAATTGGAACCAATCCGGCCACCCGAAGGTTTGATTTGTGGGTGTCAACACTTCACCCGCTTTCAGAAGCAGCGGGAATCCGATCGGCGCCTTTAGATCCGTCCTTAACGCACTTTCAGCAGTGACCGTTTTGGTCTCGGCGGCGGTCTTTACCCAGCCGGCGAACGCTGAGGACAAGGATCGTTGTCGCGTTGCTTCGGGCGACGACACGAACCAGAAGAATCTCTCAGAAAAACTGGACGATTGCGATGGGGTGTTGAAGCCCCCTCGCGTCGGCGACACTGAAATCAAAACACCGGCGCCTGATGTCGGGAAAACGCGGGTGATCCGCCCCGGCGAATTGCAATAGAGCGTCGCCGATGGCGGGTAAGCCTGGCTCAAAATGCTAAGAGTTCTGTGGCCGCTATATCCGACTAAAGTCGGCTTACGGCGGGCGGCGTGAAACGGCGTTGAGCACCGGGATCCAGCCACAAGCTCTCCAGCGGAGCCGTCGGCGGGTGCAAATCGGACCACACATCCGCCGCCGGCGACGCGGCAATTCCAGATGAAGCCTTCAGCATCCACACAGGAGCCGTCCGGCAGACCTCGCTCAAAACCAGCCGATGCCGGTTCTGAGCCAGCGTGAAATCGAGAGGGGGCCTTGGCGGATTTCGATCCGCCAAGTTTTCTGGCCCTCCATAAGCCGGCGGAGGTTGACACGAAAAACATATCCGTTATTCTGGATATATGGATAGCAATACAGCAATCGCGGCGCTTGCCGCACTCGCCCAGTCTACAAGGCTCGAGACGTTTCGACTTCTCGTCCGACACGAACCCGATGGCATTCCTGCCGGCGAACTCGCCCGGCTTCTCGATGTACCGCAAAACACCATGTCGGCGCACCTTGCGACGCTGTCGCGTGCGGGCCTGGTTTCAAGCGAGCGGCAGAGCCGTTCGATCATCTATCGGGCGGACCTTCAGGGGCTGCGCGACCTGACTCTCTTCCTGCTGAAAGACTGCTGCGGCGGCTCGGCGGAACTCTGCGCGCCGCTCATCGCAGAACTCACACCCTGCTGTGCTCCCGAGGTGAAGCTGTCATGAGCGACATCAGGCTAGAGCCAGTCACGGGGAGCGATCCCGAACTGAAACTGGCGCTGTCGGCTTCCGGTCTTCCAACCGAAGACCTCGAAGACACTGGGCGCTCGTTTTTCAGGGCGGTTTCCTCAGATCGCGGCACGGTTGGCTATGCTGGCATCGAGGCGTGCGGCGACGACGTGCTTCTCAGGTCGATAGTCATCTTGCCCGAGCATCGTGGCAAGGCGCTTGGAAAATCGCTGACCAGGGAAACCCTGAAGACCGTCAATGTGAGCTCGGCAGTCTTCCTGGCGACAACCTCCGCCGCACCGTTCTTTGAAAGCCTTGGCTTTGTTGTGGTCGAGCGGGCCGATGTGCCGCCCGCCGTTCTCGCAACCCGTCAACTGTCAGGCATCTGCCCGGCATCGGCAACGATCATGAAACTCGACAGACCTCCGACCTAACCACGGAACACGACCATGACCGACAAGACTTACAACGTGCTCTTCTTGTGCACGGGCAATTCCGCTCGTTCTATTCTCGCCGAATCCATCCTTAACAAGGAAGGCGGCGGGCGCTTCCGGGCGTTTTCCGCTGGCAGCCAGCCCAAGGGCGAAGTCAATCCACATGCCCTGAAGGAACTGGACGTCCTCGGCTATCCGGCGACCGGCTTCTCGTCGAAGAGCTGGGACGTTTTCGCCCAGCCAGGCGCGCCCGAAATGGACTTCATCTTTACCGTCTGTGACAGCGCACACGGCGAGGCCTGCCCGGTATGGATCGGGCATCCGATGACGGCGCATTGGGGTGTCGAAGACCCGGCTGCGGTTGTCGGCTCCGAGGTCGAAATCCAGCGCGCCTTTGCACAGGCCGCTCGCTTCCTCAAGAACCGCATCATGGCCTTCATCAATCTGCCTCTGGCCTCCATCGACCGCCTGGCGCTCGAGCAGCACGTCCGTCAGATCGGCTCGCTCCAGGCGCTTCCGTCAAGTCCGCAAAGGTCGAGTGAAATGTCTACGTTCGAACGCTACCTCACCATCTGGGTCTTCCTTTGTATCATCGTCGGCGTCGCCCTCGGTCATCTGATGCCCGGTGTTTTCCAGGTCATCGGTGCGGCAGAGGTCGCGAAAGTGAACTTGCCCGTCGCCATCCTGATCTGGCTGATGATCATCCCGATGCTCATCAAGATCGACTTCCGCTCGTTGGCGCAGGTCAGCACGTATTGGCGTGGCATCGGCGTGACCCTGTTCATCAACTGGGCCATCAAACCGTTCTCCATGGCGCTGCTCGGCTGGCTGTTCGTGGGCTGGCTGTTCCGTCCTTATCTGCCGGCCGACCAGATCGACTCCTATATCGCTGGCCTCATCATCCTCGCGGCCGCCCCCTGTACCGCGATGGTGTTCGTCTGGAGCAACCTGACGCGCGGCGCGCCGCTGTTCACGCTGTCTCAGGTGGCACTCAACGATGCGATCATGGTCGTCGCCTTCGCGCCGATCGTCGGACTGCTTCTCGGACTGTCGGCTATCACCGTACCGTGGGACACGCTCGTTCTGTCGGTCGTCCTTTATATCGTCGTCCCGGTCATCATCGCTCAGGTCCTGAGAGCGCGGCTGACCGCCGATGGCACGGCGAACGCGCTGGACGCCATGCTGACGAAACTGCAGCCGCTTTCGCTCCTCGCCCTGCTCGCGACGCTCGTTCTCCTCTTTGGCTTCCAGGGCGAGCAGATCATCGCACAGCCGACGATCATCGCGCTGCTGGCCGTGCCCATCCTGATCCAGGTCTACTTCAACTCAGGCCTGGCCTATCTCCTGAACCGGATGTCGGGCGAGCGCCATTGCGTCGCCGGGCCTTCAGCACTGATCGGAGCCAGCAACTTCTTCGAACTTGCGGTTGCCGCGGCCATCAGCCTGTTCGGCTTCCAGTCAGGTGCTGCGTTGGCAACCGTCGTCGGCGTGCTCATCGAAGTTCCCGTGATGCTCACGGTCGTCTGGGCCGTGAACCGCACCAAGGGCTGGTACGAGGCAGCTCCCGCTGTCTCAAGGAACACCATCACTGAAAGGACATGACAATGGACGCCACCATCTATCACAACCCCGCCTGCGGCACGTCCCGCAACACGCTGGAGATGATCCGCGCAGCCGGGATCGAACCTGATATCATCGAGTATCTCAAGTCACCGCCGTCGCGCGACGCGTTGGCAAGGATGATCTCCGATGCCGGATTGACCGTCCGACAGGCGATCCGCGAGAAGGGCACGCCTTACGCGGTACTGGGTCTCAACGACCCGAACCTGACGGACGACCAGCTGCTCGACGCGATGCTGAAGGACCCGATCCTCATCAATCGTCCGTTCGTCGTCACGCCGCTCGGCACCAGGCTTGCGCGACCCTCCGAGGCCGTGCTCGACATCCTGCCGGATGCCTTCAAGGGTGCCTTCTTCAAGGAAGACGGCGAGCAGGTCCTCGATCAGGAGGGCAAGCGCGTTGTCTGAAATTTTTCCCGCCTTGCAGGAGCGGCATCTTCGCCAACCTGACATTGACGCGCTGCGTCCGGCGTTCTCGACGCACAAGCCGCGCATCCTGATCCTCTACGGCTCGCTCCGGGAGGTTTCCTACAGTCGGCTGCTCGCGCACGAAGCCAGACGCCTTCTCGAGCGGTTGGGGTGCGAGGTGCGGATGTTCGATCCGAGGGGGCTGCCGCTTCCCGACGAGGCGCCGGTCAGCCATCCGAAAGTGCAGGAGCTGCGCGACCTGTCGCAATGGTCGGAAGGCCAGGTCTGGGTTAGCCCCGAGCGCCACGGCGCGATGACGGGCATCATGAAGGCCCAGATCGACTGGATTCCCCTGTCGCTGGGATCGATCCGGCCGACGCAAGGCAAGACGCTGGCGATCATGGAAGTCTCCGGCGGCAGCCAGTCCTTCAACGCCTTGAACCAGATGCGCGTGCTCGGCCGCTGGATGCGGATGATCACGATCCCCAACCAGTCCTCGGTCGCCAAGGCCTACCAGGAGTTCGACGCCGACGGCCGCATGAAGCCGTCGTCCTACTACGACCGCGTCGTGGATGTCTGCGAGGAACTGGTGAAGTTCACGCTGCTGACACGGGACGCCTCGGCCCACCTTACAGACCGCTACAGCGAGCGGAAGGAGCACGCGGCCGAGTTGGAGAAGCGGGTGTCACTGAGATCGATTTAGTCAAAGGCCATCGGCAATGTTCCGATAGCGGCCATCTTGCAATCGCAATGGCCGCTGTTTGGCCAAAGCGAACCAACGCCTTGTCCGCTTATGGTGGCCCATTGCAGCCTTTCGAAAGACTGACCTAGCGCTCATGACGCAAAACTATGCACGAGGCGATATTTCCAATAGGCTATTCAGCAATGGATGACGGGCGTCATCTGAAAGCATTCGTTGCCGAGGCACAAAATGTGACCATACAGCTTCGATCAACCCTCACCTGTACCAATTGCGGCCAGCGGGCTACGGAAACGATGCCCACCGGCGCCTGTCAGTTTTTCTATGATTGCAATGGATGCGGTATGATGCTCCGGCCAAAATCCGGGGACTGCTGTGTGTTCTGTTCCTTTGGCGACGTGCCTTGCCCGCCAATCCAGGAGGCCAAACATAACAACGGAGCCGCAAGTTGTTGCGTCGGTTCCTAACGTGGGATGAGAGGCAAGGCTGACATCCGTATTCGACTGTGCCGGTGCATTCCGGGCGATAGACAAGCGCCCACGCTGCTCCCTCACGGACGCCGAGGAGTTCCACGATGAGCGAAGACGCCTTCAACATGTCGATCCGCAAGTTCCTGAAAGAAGTCGGTGTCACATCGCAGCGTAAGATCGAAGAGGCCGTGCGCGAGGGGCAGTTCGGCGGCGAGAAGCTGAAGGTGCGCATGACGCTGACGGCGGAGGGCACCGGTCTCAACCACGTGGTGAACGGTGAGATCGAACTTCCATAGGTCTGGCGAAAGCATGGATCGAAACGCCCAGGCCGATACCCATCAATGAGACCAAGATCGGTCAGGCATCGCGCCCGCACTGAGCCGGAAGCTTCTATCTCCCCACCGAGCCAAGCCTACAGCCCGAGCACCTCTGCCCCAAGGTCGTTCTCGACGAGCATGACGTTCGTCGGACGGACTTCACGTGCGCGACATGAGCAGAACAACTGGCATCCGCACGCCGACGCTGCAATAATTGAGATTCATCGAGGGAGGCAATGATGCGGAAGAGTGCGCCGGATTTCAGCCTTGAGGGCAAGGTGACTTTGGTGACGGGCGCGAGCCGTGGCATTGGACGTGCCTGCGCACTTGCCTGTGCTGCAGCAGGCTCAGATATTGTCTTGGGGGTCCGCGATGTCGCAGCGTCAGCGGGCCTGATCGCCGAAATCGAGGGCGCGGGACGAAAGGTTCTCCCGGTCGAACTGGACATTCCCAAGAAGGCCCATATCGCACAAGCCGTCGACGCGGCGGTTTCTGCATTCGGTCGGATCGACGTCCTCGTCAACAATGTCGGCGTCGCCCCGGGCAATCTCGCGGAACTCGTTGAGGAGAAGGACCTTGACGAGATACTCGATGTCAACATCAAGGGCACCTTCCTGATGACACAGGCAGTGGGCCGTCACATGATCGCGCGAAATGGTGGCCGGATCATCAGCATTAGCTCACAGGCCGGTACGGTCGCACTGCGCGGAGAGGCAATCTATTGCATGAGCAAGGCGGCAATTAATCACCTCACGCGCTGCCTTGCAGCCGAATGGGCACGCTATAATGTCACCGTAAACACCGTATCGCCGACATTCATCCACACGGATGGTACAGCACCGTTTTTATCCGATGCCGAAAATCGCAAAGCGACGGTCGATCACATTCCACTCGGCCGGATCGGGGAAACCGATGATGTGGTGGGTGCCGTAGTCTTCCTTGCATCGCCGGCTGCGAGCCTGATCACCGGCGCGAACCTGCTGGTGGACGGCGGATGGTCCGTCGCGTGAGGCCACGGGGCCGAACTCGAAAAGCGCGTCAAATTGATCTGGGGAAGAAATCCTGTCAGCCGTGCCGCCAGACCTTCACGGCTGACAGCAACAAGATCACGGCGAGTGCGGGAAGGAGGATCGAATTCGGGACAATGCCGAGGAGTAGACCGCCGACAAACGTCCCCACCACCGATCCCGCGGCCATGATGAGGACGAACACCCTGTTGCGACCCAGAACCGAAAAGCTCTGGTCGCGGCTGTATCGAGTAAAGCCTACCAGCATTGTGGGAAGGCTCACCGCCAGTGAGAGGCTACCGGCGAGCTTAATGTCCGCGCCGAAGAGCAGAACCAACGTCGGAATGAGCAACTCGCCCCCGGCGACGCCCAGCAGCGACGCAACGATGCCGATCACGAAGCCGGCGGATATTCCGGCGACAATCTGCCAGTTTCCGGTCAGAAGCGGTTGACCCGCCGAGGTGCCGTGGCCAAGCACCAGCACGACGGCGATCGCGACAAGAAGAACGGATATCACCCTGTAGAGGGTCTCAGATTTCAACCGTGTGGCCCATCCTGCGCCGAACCAGGCACCGATCAGGCTTCCTGCAAGAAGGTTCAGTACGATCGGCCAATTCGATGCGATCTGACTGAAAGGGATCGTGCCGGCTCGAAACGGCAGGGCGCAAGACACGACGACAAGGCTCATTGCCTTGTTCAGGATCACCGCCTCGAGGGCCGCGAAATTGAATGCGCCGATGAGCAGCGGCAGACGGAATTCTGCCCCTCCAAGCCCTATCAACCCGCCGAGTGCGCCGATGATGGCGCCGCCGCCGAAAGCGGCCGGATGACTGCGTGACGTCGTCGATTTGATCGGAGTGTTCACGGAGGCTTAGCTTTCATGGCGATGATCCGCGGACTGTTATGTACGCTCTTCCATTATCAGGCAACGCGGTCGCGACGCACCGATGAGGCGACAGCGACGAACGCCAGGATCCCAAGCGTACCCAGCGCGGCGATCACGAAAAGCGAGAGGGTTGTCCCGAAGTGGTTCATAGCGGCTGCGAACGCAAACGGGGCGGCCGCGCCAGTCGCCAACCTTGCCGCAGCCATCTTGCCCGTGATCGCGCCATAGCCAGCGGACCCGAAGAGATAGAGGGGCAAGCTCCCCTGAGCGATGCTGTTGATCCCTGACCCAAGGCCAAGACAGATGGCGAAAGCCACCGCACCTGGCAGCCAATCACCTGACACCCCGAGTATTACCGCGCCAGTGACCATGAGAGCGGCAGAGACAATCGCAAGCGCGGGCGGCGACAGGCTCTTTCCGAAGACCATGTTGATCAGGCGGCTCATGACCTGGGCCGGACCAAACAAGGAACCGATCACGACCGCCGCACTGCCAAGTCCGATCGCGCCGAGCATCGGCACCATGTGGGCAAGGATCGCGGCGAGGGTGAAGCCCGAAAGAGAGAAGGCAAAGGAGACCAGCAGCATGCCACGGCGACGCGCCTGGGGTTCGAGAGCGCCGACAACGACCTCGCGGGTTCTTGTCTCGTCCGTTTTGGAGCACAGCCTTCCGGCACGCATGATCCAGTAGTGTAGGGGCATGCAGACGATAAGGTTCAGGACGGCGAACACCAGATAGATTTCCCGCCAGGTCAGATATCCGGTCAGTGCCGCGGCGATCGGCCAGAAGATGGTGGAGGCAAAGCCGCCGATGAGTGTCAGATAGGTGATGCTGCGGGACGCCGTGCGAGGTTCGCTTTCGACCAGTGTTGCGAAGGCCGCCTGATACTGGACCATCCCGGAGGACACTTCGAGCAGGACAATCGCAAGGACAAAGAGCGACACAGACGGCGACCATGCACAAAGCACCAGCGTTAACGCCGCAAGGGCCGACCCCAGCGTCATCACCGTTGCCGCACCGATCTTGTCCATGTGCCTGCCGATGAACGGAGCAGACAGGCCGCCGATGAACAGCGAGACCGAGAAGACGGCGAAGACCCGCTCCAGGCTGATGCCAAGGTCTTTGGCCATTCCGGGTGCGAGGATGCTGAAGGAATAGTAGAGAGTGCCGTAGCCGATGATCTGCGTGACACCGAGAGCGGAGACGATGCCCGCCGGAACCTTGATCGTATGCAATGACGTGTTCCTTGACGGGCTATGCTTCGCTTGAACAGCAACTTGCGGATCGCTCGACGGACCCGCGGATGCCGGGATGCCCCGCGCAGCAGTCTTCCATCAGGAAAGTCACCAGATCGGCCAGCGTGTCGTAACTTGCGTTATAGACGATCGAGCGCGACTCCCGGCGTTGGGAGATGAGGCCTGATCGTTCGAGTTCCTTGAGGTGGAACGAGACGTTTGATGGAGAGACGCCCATGCGTTCGGCAATCGCGCCGGCGGCCAGACCTTCCGGGCCGGCGATGACCAGGGTCCTCACGATGGAAAGTCGGGTTTCCTGTGAAAGCGCGGCGAAGGAGGAGAGGGCTTGACGATCATCCATATTTCAATAATCCTTGAATCATTGAAATTGAGGATAGCCACAAATGAGCGCGATCGACAATAGCCAATCCGACAAAACCGATATCTCGCTTGGGGAGTTGCTCGGCAGAGCCGCAGAGACACCGGACCTGCCCTTGGTCTTCCTGTATGACGGAAAGCCCGTGAAGCCCGGCTATCACGTGACCGAGGTCAAGGCTGGCCAGTTCTCCGCGCTTGATTGCGGGGCAAATCCGGAAGCCTGGTCGGAGATTTTCGTGCAGCTGTGGGACATCGAGGAGGGCGAGCGGACCCATATGACGGCCGGGAAGTTCTCGGCCATCGTCCGCAAGGTTTCCGAACGCGTCCGTCTCGACGGCTCCGCAAAGCTGACCTTCGAAGTGAGCGATGGCGTCCGGCCGATGCAGTTGTTCTGCGCGAATGCTCCTGTCGCGGAAGACGGCACTCTCCAGGTCGCGTTGACGCCACGGCCTGCGAGCTGCAAGCCTCGGGACCGTTGGTTGGCCGAGAAAGCCGCTACGGAAGCCTCGTGCTGTAGTTCATCCGCTTCCAAATGCTGTAGCTGAGGTGGGAACCATCCCCAAACGAGATGCCGTCGCCGGCGAGGCGCTCTCAGGGGCGCCCGCCGGAAGCTGAGGTTCTGCCGCCGCATTCGCCGGCTGTGAACAGCCCACCGCCCGAACATCGCCGCAGCATCACCGCGAGCGTGCCCCTTCGCTGAAAAACCGAGAGCTCAGGTCATGTGGCCGGTACTGTCGCGGTCGATATCCTCTCAACAATTCGGGCCTTTTCCACACCATCGCATTCGACCTCCGATCTCTTGACGTCTTGACTCAAAAATAACTAACTAGTTACATAATTGCGTGACGAATGTTCTTGCGAATTGGGAGGTTCGAGTGAAGATTTACGGGATGCAGCATGTGGGGTTCACTGTGCCGAACCTCGAAGAGGCTGTCCGCTTTTTCGAGGTGATCTTCGGAGCGGTGACGTGCCTTGAAACAGGCAAAGTGGAAGCTGACGACGCGTTCATGCTTCGGCGCCTCGGTGTTCCCTCGGGCAGACGGATAGAGAACATCAAGGTTCTAAGGGTCGGGAACGGCACGAACCTCGAGATATTCCAGTACTCCGGCGAGACCGGCGAGGAAGAGCCGCTGAAGCGCAACAGCCAGACCGGTGGCTTTCACTTAGCCTTCGAGGTTGACGACTGCGAACGCGCGGCAGAGCGGCTTCGTGCCGCCGGCGTCGATTTGCTTGAAGGGCCGACTCTTGTCGAAAGCGGCGCGATGGCCGGGCTTACCTGGCTCTATCTCAAAGCTCCCTGGGGGCAGTTTTTGGAGATCGTCAGCATGCCGGGACCGCTCGGATACGAAAGCGCTGGCGGTCCACGGCAGTGGTCGCCCGTCAGCGGCAGCTAACTCCCGGCCGTAGTCGCTGCGTCTCAAGCGGCCAATCAAAATCAAAGACATGAGAACCCCTGGCCAAAAGCCGGAAAGGAAAGCCGTGCCTCAAGAAATCCTGATAAGCACAAAGCAGACATTTGTGCTCGGCAACTACGAAGACGGTGCGCTACTGCCCGGTCAGATCCGTGGGCGAACGCTCTGTACTCTGATCAGTCAGGGCACGGAGCTTGGCTGGGCCAACGGTGACGTGTTTCCCATCCGGCCGGGCTATGCGGCTGTCTTTGAGGTGACCGAGATCGGAGAGGATGTCGATGGCGTCAGCGTCGGTGACCGGCGCTTTGCAATGGGGCAGCATCGTTCCACGCAGACCCACGATGCCCGACACACTCTGGCGTTGCCGGATGGATTGGCCCCGGATCGCGCCGTTCTCGCCCGCTTGATGGGGGTGTCGATGACGAGCCTGATGACGACGAAGGCGCGTCCGGGTGACCGCGTGGTCGTTTCGGGGGCGGGGCCGGTTGGCTTCCTGGCTGCGCACCTCTTTGCGATCGGCGGCTATCGCGTGACGGTGGTCGATCCGGATCCGGTCAGGCGCGCTCAGGCCGGTCGAAGCGGAATTGCGGATTGCCGAGCGTCTATAGGCGACGCATCGGACCTGACCGGAAAAGTCGCCCTCGTCGTCGATTGTTCAGGTCATGAGGGTGCCATCATCGATGCTTGCCGTCTTGTCCGCAAGCTTGGTGAAGTCGTCATGGTTGGTGTTCCCTGGAGGCGGGCAACCGAATTCTCTGCGCACGAACTCATGCAGGCGGTCTTCTTCAACCTGGTGACGCTGCGCTCAGGCTGGGAATGGGAGGTTCCGATGCTCGGTCGCGACTTCGTTTGGGAAGAACTGCTCGAAGGGTACAACAATGCACCGCATAGCGTCTTCGGTGGCTTCTCGCGCGCGCTCGAATGGCTGTCTGAAGGCCTGATAGAGGTCGAAGGCCTGATCCGCCACGTGACGCCAGACGATCCCGCGTCACTCTATTCGGACATTGCGCGGCGCGCGATTGAGCAGCCCTTCATCGTTATCGATTGGGCCTAGCCCAAGCGCCGGGCCGATGCCCGGCTATCGTTCGTGTATGTGCCTGGCGCGACGCGTTAGGCACATACCAGCCGCATGATGGTGTCGACGTTGAACTGCAGGCGTTCGTCAATCGCTTCCTTGGCCATGAGATCACGTTCGAAAATGATCGATCCGGTGAAACGGTTGGTCAGGTAGTAATAGCCGATCGCTGCAATGGTGATGTTGAGCTGCACAGGGTCGACGCCCGACCGAAACACGCCCTGTGCCGCGCCGCGTTCGAGAATATCGCCGACCATGTTGACGAACTTGCGGCTGGCGGCCTTGATGACCTCGGACTTCTTCAAATGCTTCGCGCGGTGAAGGTTCTCGCTGTTGACCAGCGTGATGAACTCCGGGTTCTTCAGATAATATTCCCAGGTGAACTGGACGAGTTTGGCAAGCGCCGCCTTCGGTTCCAGGTCGTCGAGCTTGAGTTTTTGTTCAGCCGTTCGGATGTCGATATAGGCATCTTCGAGAACGGTCTGGAACAGCCGCTCCTTGCTCTCGAAATAGTGGTATATCATCCGCTTGTTGGCGTTGGCCTTCTCGGCGATCACGTCGACCCGCGCGCCTCCCAAGCCATTCTTCGCAAACTCTTTCTTGGCCGCGTCCAGAATGCGCGCCTTCGTTGCCTCGGCGTCTCTGATGCGTGGCTTTCGGGCTGATTTTTCCGTGTCTTCGTTCGTGATGCTCAAAGCCCTTCCTCCGTCGCCCTCGCGCCTGCTGCGCTGAAAGTCATACACGCCGGAAAGCTGATCCGTCAAAGCGGTTCGTCAGGTCGGTCGGCGCCTGTGCCCATTAAAAGCACTTGACTCGGGGTTTTGTAAAGAAGTAACTAGTTAGTGCGTTAAGTGGGACTGACGAGGCCGGAGGAGGCCAGGGCGACAAGCGTGCGCCGCCACCTGCGAACCTGCATTTTCAACCCGTGTGGGACGGGGAACGCTCACCGAGGATATGGGAGGATTGGCATGTCGACCTTTATTAAGGATTTTATCGAACGCGAGACGGTAAGCCGTCGCAACTTCTTGTTTGCCGCTGCAGCCGGCGTTGGCGCCATGACGGTGCCGATGGCGTTCGGTCGCGGCACGGCGCAGGCTGCATTGACGGATCCGGCAATTGCCTGGAGCTATCGCGACCGGGCGTCTGCCTACTGGAATTCGGTCGTTTCCGGGGGCGAGGCTTTCGTGGAATCGCTCGGCAAGCCGAAGAGCGCACTCGTCAGCCTGATCAACGAGGGGTCTACGGAAAAGTCGCTCGCCGACATCAAGGCGTTTCTCGCCAAGAACAACGGCAATTGCGCGATCGCCTGCGATGCAAACGACAGCCCCAACGCCAGACCCGTTGTCGAGGCGGTTCAGGCAGCGGGCGCCTACATTTCAACGATCTGGAACAAGACCGACGACCTGCATCCTTGGGATTTCGGCGACAACTACGTTTCCCATATGACCTGGTCGGATGAGAAGCCTGCTGAACAGACCGCGCGGATCCTGTTTGAGGCGATGGGTGGTGAAGGTGGTGTGGTGCACCTCGGTGGCATCGCCGCCAACAACCCGGCAGTCGAGCGCCTGAACGGCCTCAAGAACGCACTCAAAGATTTCCCGAACATCGAGTTGCTCGATGCGCAGCCGGCCGACTGGGACACGCAGAAGGGTGCGGCCCTCATGGCGTCGTTCCTGACCCGCTACGGCGACAAGATCAAGGGCGTACACTGCGCCAACGACAACATCGCCTATGGTGTCATCGAGGCCCTGCGCGCCGAGGGTATCGAGGACATGCCGATCGTTTCCTATGACGGCAATCCGGAGGCCGTGCAGATGGTGCTGGACGGCAAGCTCCTGGCGACCGTCTTCACCAACCCGCACTGGGGCGGCGGCATCAGCGCGGCACTCGCCTATCACGCGGCGATCGGCAGCTTCAAGCCGTCCGAAGAGCCGAAGGAACACCGCGAGTTCTACGGCCCGACGATCCTGGTCACGGCCAAGGATGCCGCCGAGTTCAAGGCGAAGTATCTCGACTCCGTCCCGACCTACAATTGGACGGATTTCTGGGGGCCGTCCAACGGCCAGATCCAGTACTGAAATTTCGACCAGCTGGGCGGCAGCCTGTGTGCCGCCGCCCCGTTCCCCTTGTGACTTTCTAAAAGAGGGGTGTCTGACGTGACACGTCGCCTATCGCGCGAAACCTTGATCAAATGGGCGCCGCTTCTGGTGCTGATTGCACTGGTGATCTTCTTCACCGCGCTCAACCCGACTTTCTTTTCCTCGCGGAACTTCGCCCGCATCGCGATTGCGGCAGCTCCGGCACTCATGGTTGCCGTCGGCGTCACCTTCATCATCGTCATGGGATCGATCGACCTCTCGATGGAGGGAACGGTCTCCCTCACGGCCGTGGCCTTTGCGTTCATCTTTGCCCATTTCGGTGGCTCGCTCGCCCCTTCCGGTTGGGTCGCCATTCCGCTTGTTCTCCTTCTCGGCGGCGTGATCGGACTGCTAAACGGGCTTGTCCATGTGAAGCTGAAGATACCGTCCTTCATGGCGAGCCTTGCCATGGGCTTCGTCGGGACGGGGGCCGCGATCCTGCTCACCGGCGGTGACATCGTCAAAGTAAGCGACGCGACCTTTCGGGGCCTGCTGACGGTGCGTTTGTTGGGTTTCCCGCTAATGGTCTACGTCGCTGCCTTCTTCCTCGTCGTTGCCTGGTTCATTCAGACCCACACCACGCTTGGCCGCAACTTCTACGCGGTTGGCGGCGGTGAGGATCTCGCGCATGCCTCGGGCCTCAATGTTACCCGCGTTCGCGTGACCGGCTTTGCGCTTGCCGGCGTCTTTTACGCCATTGCCGCAATCCTCGTGGTGGCGCGCATCGGCCAGGCGGAATCGGTGACCGGTGCGAACTTCATGTTCGTCTCCATCACATCGGTCGTTGTCGGTGGCGTGGCGCTCTGGGGCGGCATCGGCGGCGTCTGGAACGCACTTGTCGGCGTGCTGATCGTGAACGTCATCGACAATGGCATGGTCGTCATCGGTCTGCCCGACTTCATCCAGGACGGCATGCTCGGCCTGCTCGTCATTCTTGCCGTCGTGCTTTCGACCGACCGCAAGATGCTTTCCTTCGTCAAGTGAGGCACGCCATGTACGAGCTCAAGGCTGTCGACAAGAAATTCCCCGGCGTTCACGCGCTAAAGGCAATCGACTTCCACATCAAGCGCGGCGAGATCGTCGGACTTGTGGGGGAGAATGGCGCCGGCAAATCCACCTTGATGAAGGTGATCTATGGCGCCTACCAGCCCGATGGCGGCAAGGTCCTCATCAACGGAACGCCCGTTCGCTTTGCCAATCCGCGCCAGGCGATGGAGAAGGGCATCGGGATGGTGTTCCAGGAGCAGTCGCTGATCCCGAACCTGACCGTCATGGAGAACATCTTCCTCGGCTATGAACGACAGTTCACCCGCTTCGGTGTCGTCGACTGGAAGGTTATGGCGAAAGCCGCACGCCGTCAGCTTGCCAAGGTGAAACTCGATATCGATCCGGCGATGGTGACGTCGAAGCTTTCCTTTGCCCAACGTCAGCTCGTCGAGCTCGCCAAGGTGTTGACGCTCGAAGAGCGCGTGGAGGGGGATCTCGTCATCCTGCTCGACGAGCCGACCTCGGTTCTGTCAAAGGAAGAGGTGCAGCTGCTGTTCAAGCTTGTGCGGGAACTGGTGACGCGGGCCTCGTTCATCTTCGTCTCGCATCGCATGGACGAGGTGATGGAACTTTCCGATCGCATCTACGTGATGAAGGATGGTGAGGTCGTGGACGTCGTCGACCGTGGTGCTGCCCCGGCCGAGGCCATCCAGCACAAGATGGTCGGTCGCAATGTCGACAAGCAATATTACCGCGAGCATCTGCAAAAGCCGTTCGACGCCGCAAAGGCACTCGTCGAGATGGACCAGGTGGGCCTTCCTGGCCGCATCCAGGACATCTCGCTCAAGCTGCATGCCGGTGAAGTGCTTTGTCTTGTCGGTACGGAAGGTTCGGGGCGCGAGGCAATCCTCAGGACGATCTACGGCATGCTGACGCCGAGCACCGGCCGTCTCCGCATCAAGGGAGGCGATGCGACCGATCTTTCACCGCGGCACGCGGTTTCTCGTGGCGTCGGCTATGTGCCCCGCGAGCGCAAGATCGAGGGCATTGTTGCTGGCATGAACGTCTACGAAAACATGACGCTTTCGCAGATGAAACACCGCTCGAAAGGTGGTGTGCTGCGCGTCGGCGAGGAGCGGGCGCTTGCCCGTGAATGGATCAAGAAATTGTCGATCAAGGCCCACTCCGAGTTTGCGGATTGTGGCAATCTTTCAGGCGGAAACCAGCAGAAGGTGGTTCTGGCCAAGTGGCGTTCGGCCGGTTCCGACATCATGCTGCTCGACCATCCGACGCGCGGTCTCGACATCGGCGCCAAGGAAGATGTCTACGACATGATCCGCGCCATGAGTGCGGCGGGCGTCGGCATCGTGCTGGTTGCCGACACATTGGAAGAGGCAATCGGCCTTTCGCACACCATCATCGTCGTCAAGGACGGGCGCATCCAGAAACAGTTCGCCTGCGAACCGGGTTCCAAGCCCACGCCCTATGACCTTTTGCACTACATGATCTGAGGGACCAATGGATATTCAGCGCCTCAAACCGCACCTTCCCTGGATAACGCTCCTGGTGCTCGTCGCCGTCGTCGGCATCACCGATCCCGGTTTCCTGCAACCCACGAACCTTCTCGGCATTGCCGGCGACATCGTGCCACTCTTCATCATGGCGCTCGGTCTCACTTTCGCCATCTATATCGGCGGCATCGACCTGTCGGCCCAGTCGATGGCGAACATGGTGACGGTCATCGCCTCGGTTTACCTTGCCTCGCTCGGTGCCTGGGTTGCCGTACTTTGCGTCGTTGCCGGCTTTCTCCTTGGCACGCTATCCGGCTTCGTGACGACACGGCTTTTCGTGCCGTCCTTCATCTCCACGCTTGCGGTCGGCGGCGTTGCGTTCTCGGTTGCGCAGTGGCTTTCGGGTCAGCGCGCGCTCAACATGGACGCCGCTCAGCGCAACGAAACCTTCGGCTGGATGATTGGTCATACTTGGGGCGTCCCCAACGAACTCTTGATTGCCGCGGGGCTCGTGGCCCTCTGCCTCTTCATCGAACGGCGCACGACGCTCGGCCGCGTTTTGAAGGCGGTCGGTGCCGGCGAATTGGCCGCCGCCGCGTCCGGTATCGATGTTGCGCGCTACAAGATCCTTGCATTCGCGATCTCCGGTGCACTTGCGTCCATTGCCGGCCTGCTCTTTGCGGTCAAGCTCTCCGGCGGCGCACCGACGATCGCCAATGGATTCCTGTTGCCGGCAATCGTTGCCGTGCTGGTCGGTGGCACGCCTTTGACGGGCGGTGTCGGCGGCGTGATGAACACCGTGGTCGGCACCTTGATCGTCGCGGTCATCCGATCGTCGATGCTGTATTTCGAGATCGACGCGACCCGGCAGCAGATCGTCTTCGGCGTCGTGTTGATCATTGCCATTGCCCTGACGATCGATCGCGCCAAGCTGCGCACCGTGAAGTAGGAGAGTGGCAATGACGACCATGCGCGCTGCCGTGCTCACTGCCCCAAAACGCTTCGAGGTTCGGGAGGTCGCCTTGCCGATCGTCGGACCGGACGATGTGCTCGTCCGGGTCACGCGCACGGGCATCTGCGGTACGGACATTCATATCTTCAACGGCCACTACGCGGCTGACCGGCTTCCGCTCGTCCCAGGACACGAGTTCTGCGGAACGATCGCCGAGCGTGGCGCCAACGTCCGCCATCTTGCGGCCGGAGCACGCGTGGTGGTCGATATCAACATCGGCTGCGGCAGCTGCTATTGGTGCCGTCGCAACGAGGTTCTGAACTGCGCCGAGGTTACGCAGGTCGGTATCGGTCGGGACGGCGCCTTTGCCGAATATGTAGCGGTTCCGGCGCGACTGGCGATCCCGGTTCAGGCTGATATCGCCGATGCGGTGCTTGCGCTCACGGAGCCGGTCGCCTGCGTCGTTCGTGCGGCGCGTAAGGCGCAGGCGACGTTCGGCCAATCGGTCCTCATCTTTGGCGCCGGACCGATCGGAAACCTGCATGTGCAGATGATGCGCCTTGTCGGCGCTGCGCCGATCATTGTCGCCGACCTTTCGCCAGACCGTTGCCGCATGGCGATCGAGGCCGGGGCGGATGCGGCGGTGTCGGATCCAACCGAACTGAAAGCCGTGGTTCGCAAGATGACCGGCGGACGCGGGGCGGATCTCGTGATCGAGAGCGTCGGCAACCGGAAGCTCTACGAACAGGCATTCGATCTTGCGCGACGCGGCGGCCATGTCGCCTTTTTCGGCATCACCCCGCCCGGCGAGACCGTAGCTCTCGACAGCCTGCGAACGGTGTTGGAAGAAGGGAGCCTCAAAGGTTCTGTTGCCGGGATGGGCGAGGATATGCACGACGCACTCACGCTTCTGTCGCATGGCCGGTTCCGCACGCAGGATTTCACCAAGGCAAGCTATCCGCTGGAGGCCATTCAGGAAGCCTTCGAGACGATCGGCGAGCGGCCGCAACACCTGAAGACCCAGATCGCCATCGCGGCGTAAACTATCGAAGTGGAGGTACCAGATGGACCAGACGAAGACGTTTCTTGCTCCCCCGTCCGCAGCGCGCAGCTTCGGGTTCTTCATCGACGGGCAGTGGAAAGAAGGGACCGATCACTTCGAACGCGCCTCGCCAGGCCATGGTACGCCGGTCACGCGCACCGTTCGCTGCACGATAGATGATCTGAACGCGGCGGTAGCTGCGGCGCGCAATGCCTTCGAGGACCGCCGCTGGTCCGGGCTTTCCGGGGCTGCGCGCGCCAGCGTTCTCTTGCGCGTCGCCGAAATCCTGCGTCGCCGCCGGGACGAGATCGCCTATTGGGAGACGCTCGAAAACGGCAAGCCGATCTCGCAGGCGCGCGGCGAGATCGATCATTGCATTGCCTGCTTCGAGGTCGGCGCCGGTGCCGCCCGCCTCCTGCACGGCGACAGCTTCAATTCGCTCGGTGACGACCTGTTCGGTATGGTGCTGCGCGAGCCGATCGGTGTCATCGGCCTGATCACGCCCTGGAACTTTCCGTTCCTGATCCTGTGCGAGCGCGTGCCTTTCATCCTGGCGTCCGGCTGCACCATGGTGGTGAAGCCGTCTGAAGTCACCTCCGTGACCACGCTGCTTCTGGCCGAGGTTCTGGCCGAAGCCGGCCTGCCTGCCGGCGTCTACAATGTCGTCACCGGTTCCGGCCGCTCGATCGGGCAGGCGCTTGCCGAACATCCTGACGTCGACATGCTTTCCTTCACGGGATCGACGGCCGTTGGGCGCTCCTGCGTCCACGCTGCCGCCGACAGCAACTTCAAGAAGCTGGGCCTCGAGCTCGGTGGCAAAAACCCCATCATTGTCTTTGCCGACTCCGACCTTGAGGATGCCGCTGACGGCGCCGCTTTCGGCATCAGCTTCAACACCGGACAATGCTGTGTTTCGTCGTCGCGCCTGATCGTCGAGCGTTCTGTCGCGGCGGAGTTCGAAAAACTCCTGGTCGAGAAGATGAAAAAGATCCGGGTCGGCGATCCCCTGGACGAAGGCACCCAGGTGGGCGCCATCACCACTGAGGCCCAGAACGCCACGATCCTGGACTATATCGCCAAGGGCAAGGCGGCAGGCGCCAAGCTTCTCACTGGGGGCGAGACGATCGATCTTGGCCACGGCCAGTACATCGCACCGACGCTTTTCTCCGGTGTTTCCCGCGACATGGCGATTGCGCGCGACGAGATTTTCGGCCCGGTTCTGTGCTCCATGCATTTCGACACGGTCGAGGAAGCCATCCAGCTCGCCAATGATACGGTCTACGGCCTGGCGGCGAGCGTGTGGACGAAGAACATCGACAAGGCGCTGACCGTGACACGGAAAGTGCGTGCCGGCCGCTTTTGGGTCAACACGATCATGGCGGGTGGCCCTGAGATGCCGCTCGGTGGTTTCAAGCAGTCCGGTTGGGGCCGTGAGGCCGGCGTCTACGGGGTTGAGGAGTATACGCAGGTGAAGTCCGTTCACGTCGAGATCGGCAAGCGTTCGCATTGGATTGCATGATGTCGCAAGGCTATGATTATGTGATCGTCGGAGGCGGTTCCTCCGGTTGCGTATTGGCGGCGCGACTCTCTGAAAATCCGTCGGCGCGCGTCTGCCTCATCGAGGCCGGCGGGCGCGACAGTCATCCGCTGATCCACATGCCCGTCGGCTTTGCCAAGATGACCGCCGGTCCGTTGACCTGGGGACTGAAGACCGCGCCCCAGAAACACGCCAACAACCGTGAAATCCTCTACGCCCAGGCAAAGGTGCTCGGCGGTGGCTCCTCGATCAATGCGGAGGTGTTCACGCGTGGGCATCCTGGTGATTACGACCGCTGGGTCGAGGAGGGGGCTGACGGCTGGGGCTTCAAGGATATCCAGAAGTACTTCCTGCGCTCCGAGGGCAATACGATCCTCTCGGGCAAATGGCACGGAACGGACGGCCCACTCGGTGTGTCGAACATTCCCGAACCGCAGCGCATGACGCGCGCCTTCGTGCAAAGCTGCCAGGAACTCGGCATACCCTACAATCCTGATTTCAATGGTCCGCTCCAGGAAGGATCTGGCGTCTACCAGACAACAACCCGGAACAACCGCCGTTGCTCTGCAGCGGTCGGTTATCTCAGGCCGGCCCTGAAGCGCAAGAACCTCACGGTCATCACCGGGGCGCTCGTGCTGCGTGTCGTATTTGAAGGGCGACGCGCCGTCGGCGTTGACTATCAGGTCGATGGCAAGCGGATGACCGCGCGCGCCGACAGCGAGGTGCTCTTGACCTCGGGTGCGATCGGCACGCCGAAGCTGATGATGCTTTCGGGCGTGGGTCCTGCCGCGGCACTTCGCAGCCACGGCATCGATGTGATCCAGGATCTGGCCGGCGTGGGCGAAAACCTGCAAGACCATTTCGGCGTCGATATCGTCGCGGAGTTGAAAGATCACGACAGCCTCGACAAGTACAACAAGCTGCATTGGTCGATCTGGGCGGGTCTTCAATACACACTGTTTAACTCCGGCCCAATCACCTCCAACGTGGTTGAGGGCGGGGCATTCTGGTACGGTGACAAGACGAGTCCCTATCCGGATCTGCAGTTCCATTTCCTCGCCGGCGCCGGCGCGGAAGCCGGCGTACCCAGTGTGCCAAAGGGTTCCTCCGGCATTACGCTCAATTCCTACACGCTGCGCCCGAAGTCGCGTGGGACTGTCACTCTTCGCTCAGCGGACCCGCGCGATCTTCCGATCATCGATCCGAACTTCCTTGCCGACCCCGAAGACGTGAAGATCTCGGTCGAAGGCGTCAAGATCAGTCAGGAGATCTTCGCTCAGCCTTCGCTGGAGAAGTACATCAAGATGAGGCACTTCCCGAGCCGGGATGTCCGCACGGAAGCGGACTACATCGCCTATACCCGCCAGTACGGTCGCACATCCTATCATCCGACGTGCACGTGCAAGATGGGGCGCGACGAGATGTCGGTGGTCGATCCGCAACTGCGCGTGCACGGGCTTGACGGCATCCGCATCTGCGACAGTTCCACCATGCCGAGCCTTGTCGGGTCCAACACCAACGCGGCAACGATCATGATCGGGGAAAAGGCCGCAGACATGATCCGCGGCAATGCCTGAGCAGGCTGGCCGATAGTAAAAAAAGGGCGGCTCGTGGGCCGCCCTTTTTCTATCAGTCCCATTCAGGAACCCAGGGAAGTTGTCCTGGTTTGATGATGCGGTAACCGGTGGCCGTCAGCGCGTCGATCCTTTGCATGTCGATTGACGAGAGAGTGAAATCCATGATCTCGAAGTTCGCGCGGATGTTTGCCGGCTTGGTGGACATGGTATTGAGCGGAACGCCTTTCTGGATAATCCAGCGCAGCGCCACCTGTGCCGCGGACTTGCCGTAGGTCTCGCCGATCTCGGAAAAAAGGCCGAGTTTGAAGATCTCTCCACGGGCGATCGACGCATAGGAGGTGATCGGGATTCCTGTTTCCGCGGCGGCCGCGAGCAGTTTCTCCTGGTTGAGTAGCGGGTGGAATTCCACCTGATTGGTCACGAGCGGAACGTCGACGATGGACCGCGCTTCCCGCATCATGGCCGCCGTGTAGTTCGACACGCCGACAGATCTCGTCAGCCCTCGTTCCAGCGCGGATCGAAGCATGCGCAGCGAGGGGGCGATCTCTCCGTTGGCCGGCGGCCAGTGCAAGAGAAGAACATCGACGCAATCGGTCTTCAGGGCTCGAAGGCTCGTCTCGACCGAGGGGAGAAACGTCTCGTCCGTGTAGTTGTCCGGATGCACTTTCGTGGTGATGCAGAGTTCAGAACGGGGAACGCCGCATTCCGCCAGTGCTTCGCCGGTGTCAGCCTCGTTCCCATACATCTGCGCCGTATCGAAGGCACGATAGCCGACGTCGATAGCGGCCTCGATCGCTCGTCGCAGTTCGTCCCCCTTCAGCGGGTACGTGCCAAAGCCGCGCTGAAAGCTCTTCTGGAAGTAGATGTTCATGCCTCCCCCTTGGTCGATTGCCGAGCTGGCGTCGAATGCCGGTCATTCGAAAATCGCGCCGGCCGGCTTGTCTTGTCGCGAATTAACATATAACTAGTTAGTTACTTCAGGCAATGAAAAACGGAGGATCAGCAGATGAAGAAGGTGAAGAGCGCGCAGGAGGCGGTGCGGCTCATCAAGGATGGCTCGGTCGTCGCCGTGAACTCTTCGTCCGGCCTTTGCTGCCCCGATGCGGTGTTGAAAGCGCTCGGCGAGCGCTTTGACAGCGAAGGCCATCCGCGCGGCCTCACATCCATTCACCCGATCGCCGCCGGCGACTTTTTCGGGACGCGCGGCGTCGATCACATCGCCAAGCCCGGAATGCTGGTGAAGATCATCGGCGGCTCCTATCCCTCCGGACCAAGCAACGCCGAGCCGCCGCTCATCTGGCAAATGATCCTGAAGGAGGAACTCGCCGCCTTTAACGTGCCCTCCGGCATCGTCTTCGACATGCTGCGTGAAGGTGCTGCCAAGCGTCCGGGCGTGCTGACGAAGGTGGGGATGGAGACCTTCGTCGATCCCGAACAGGATGGCTGTGCCATGAATGACCGGGCGCGGGCTGAACCGATCGTCAAGCGCGTGTCGTTCGAGGGCGAGGACTGGCTGCATTTTCCGGCCATCCGCCCCGATGTGGCGATCATTCGCGCAACGACCGCCGATGAGAAGGGCAACCTGACCTTCGAACAGGAAGGGGCGACGCTCGGCGCGATGGAAATGGCACTGGCAGCCCGCAATTCCGGCGGTCTTGTGATCGCTCAGGTCAAGCGCGTGGCGGCAAGTGGCACCCTTCGTCCCCACGATGTGCGCGTGCCCGGCATCCTCGTCGACATCATCGTTGAGGCGCCGGATCAGCTGCAGACGACGGCAACGCCCTACGACCCGGCGATCTCGGGCGAGCTCTTCCGGCCGCTCGAGACGTTTCGCACGCCGGCGCTGGACGTCGGCAAGGTGATTGCTCGACGTGTGGCGCAGGAGCTCGAGGATGGCTGGGCAGTCAACATTGGCTTCGGCATATCAGCCAACGTGCCACGGATACTCATCGAGGAAGGGCATTACGGCAAGGTCACCTGGGTGATCGAACAGGGCGCTGTCGGCGGTGTTCCACTGCTCGACTTCAAGTTCGGCTGTGCATCCAACGCTGAGGCCTTCGTCGCCTCGCCGCATCAGTTCTGTTACTTCCAGGCGGGCGGATTTGACTGCTCGCTGCTGTCCTTCCTGGAAATCGACGCCGAGGGCTCGGTCAATGTCAGCCGTCTTGCGGCCACCCCGCACCGTACGGCCGGCGCCGGCGGCTTCGTCGACATCACGTCGCGCGCAAAGAAGATCGTCTTCTCCGGCAATTTCAATGCCGGCGCCAAGATGCGCGTCGAGGATGGTCGGCTGGTGATCGACAAGGAGGGCCGCATCGCCAAGTTCGTGCCGAAGGTCGATCAGGTGAGCTTCTCCGGCAAGCGTGCCCGCGCTCAAGGGCAAGACATCAGCTACGTCACGGAGCGCTGCGTCATCCGTCTCGACAGCGAGGGGCTCGTTGTCACCGAAGTTGCGCCGGGTCTCGACCTTCAACGGGACGTGCTTGATCAGGCGGCAACGCCCCTTCGGGTTTCAAAGACGCTGAAGCGGATGGATGGCGCCCTGTTCCGCCCCGAAGCCATAGGGCTTTCGCTGTGAGTGATGCGCGGATTGAACTGGTCGTCACTGATCGCATCGCGCGGCTGACGCTCCGTCGTCCGGAGAAGCTGAATGCGATCGATGCGGATATGGTGGACGCGCTTTTACAGGCCTGTCGCACCATCGAGCGTTCTGACGCGGTCGTGGCCATCCTCTCTGGCGAAGGCGAGAGATCATTTTGTGCAGGTGGTGACATCGACGCATGGAGCAGTCTCGATGCCGATAGGTTCTCCCGTCGCTGGCTGCGTGATGGCCACGACGCCTTCGATGCGCTGGCGCGCCTTTCCGTGCCGCTGATCGCCGTCTTGAACGGGCATGCGCTCGGCGGCGGATTGGAACTCGCCGCCTGTGCCGACCTGCGCATAGCCGAGGCGCATGTGAAGATTGGCCAGCCGGAGCCGGGGCTTGGCATCATCCCCGGATGGTCGGGCACGCAACGCGCCTCGCGCCGGTTCGGAGCCCAGCTGGTGCGACGCATGGCGCTTTTCGGCGAGGTCTACGGTGCCGGGGAGGCGCTGTCGCTCGGGCTTGTCGACAGGGTGGTTGCAACAGGCGAGGGGCTTGCCGCAGCACAAGTCGCTGCCGAGCGGGTGCTGCAACGTTCGCCGCGGGCGACGGAACTCACCAAGATGCTGATCAATGCGGCCGAGGGTGAAGAGAGCGAACGCGTGGTTGAGGCGCTTGCTGGCGCGGTGGCAGCAGCGTCGAGCGATCTAATGGAGGGGCTTGCGGCCTACCGTCAGAAGCGTTCGCCAAAGTTCAACCGATAGGTCGGCGCCGTTCTCCCGGTGACCCGGCCCTTGATGGCGGTGTGTCATGAAATCTGACGATAAAGAATTCCTCGCAGACCTCTTTCGCGCTGCGATCGAGGCTGCGGACCCGGAAAATGCCCTGCGCGCCCATCTCCCGAGCGAGCCACGCGGACGGACCGTCGTCATTGGGGCGGGCAAGGGGGCGGCCCAGCTCGCCGCCGCTTTCGAAAGGCTCTGGCGCGGTCCGCTCGAAGGCGTTGTCGTCACGCGCTATGGTTATGCCGCCCCGTGCACGCGCATCCGCGTACTTGAGGCCTCCCATCCCGTGCCCGATGCAGCCGGATTGCAGGCAACGGATGCGCTTTTCGAGGCTGTGCGCGATCTTACCGAAGATGACCTTGTCGTTGCGTTGATCTGCGGTGGCGGTTCGGCCCTGCTGCCGTCTCCGCCGGGCCAGCTCACGCTGGAAGAGGAGGTGCTATTCAACCAGACCCTGCTTGCAAGTGGCGCGCCGATCTCTGTCATGAACGCCATCCGCAAACAGGTCTCGGGTATCAAGGGCGGTCGTCTTGCGGCCGCCTGCCATCCGGCAAAGGTCGTCACCTTGGTGGTGTCGGACGTGCCGGGTGACGATCCGGCGCAGGTTGCCAGCGGGCCGACCATCCCGGACATGACGGATCGCGCGCTGGCGCGGAACCTGGTTAAGACCTGGGGCATTGCCCTTCCGGCGCGGGTTGCCGCGTGGCTGGAGGGCAACGAAGGTCTGGCGCCTCTCCCAGGCGATCCGGTCTTTACGAGGAACGAGGTCCGGGTGATCGCGTCTGCGAACCTCTCGCTTGAGGCCGCCGCCGCCCGCGCTGCGTCACTTGGCGTTCCCGCGGTCATCCTCTCCGATTCGATCGAAGGGGAGGCTCGCGACGTCGCGCGCGTTCACGCGGCCATTGCGCGTGAAGTCGCCGGTCGCGGCCGGCCGTTCTCGCGCCCTGTCGTCATTCTTTCGGGTGGAGAAACCACCGTCACGATCAAAGGCGGCGGCAAGGGCGGGCGCAACACGGAGTTTCTGCTTTCCCTCGCTCTTGCGGCCGACGGGATCGGCTTCTCCGCAATCGCCGCCGATACCGATGGCATCGATGGCTCGGAAGACAATGCCGGCGCCTTTGCCGACGGGCAGAGCATGGCGCGCTTGCGCAACCTGGGGTGCGATCCTTCGGCCCTGCTTGCCAACAATGACGCCTGGACGGCCTTCCATCATCTCGGCGACCTGTTCGTTCCCGGGCCGACCGGAACCAACGTCAACGACTTCAGGGCAATCCTGATCCGCTAACCCGCGCCGTTGTCGGCGCGGGTTCGGCGTTGCTCAGGCCGGAACGGGCGCGTCGTCGCGCAGGAGGCCCTTGTGCTTCAGGTCCGCCCAGAAATCTGTCGGGATCGGATGCGAGAACCAGGCCAGGTTCTGCTCCAGCTGTTCGATCGTGCGCGTACCCGCCATGAAGGATGGAACGGCGGGATGGGCGACAACAAACTGCAGTGCGGCTGCGGCCAGTGGCACGTTATAGGCAGCGCAGACGGCTTCGATCCTTGCAACTTTTTCAAGGATTTCGCGCGGTGCCGGCGCATAGTTGTACTTCGCACCTTCCCTGGCGCCGGTCGCGAGGATCCCCGAATTAAACCCGCCGCCCACGACAACGGCGGCGCCGCGCTCCTGGCAGAGCGGCAAAAAGCTATCAAGCGCATCCTGTTCGAGTAGCGTATAGCGCCCCGCCAGAAGGAAGCAGTCGAAGTCGCGACGCAGCAACGCTTGCTCGCAGACCTGCCATTCATTGACGCCCACACCGATGGCCTTCACGACCTTCTCGGCTCGCAATCTTTCCAGCGCCCGCCAGGCGCCGTCCATCGCCTGCTCGAACACTTCAGGTTGCTCGCTGCCGCGCGTGAAGACGTCGATATCGTGGATGAAACACATGTCCATGCGCTCCAGTCCCAGTCGTTGCAAGCTGTCCTCGAAAGCCCGCATCGTCCCGTCGTAGCTGTAGTCAAAATGCATCGTGAAAGGTGCGGCATTCGTCCAGGGGGCAAAATCGATCGTGTCGCGCCGCGCCGGGCGCAAACGCCGACCCACCTTGGAGGCGAGCACGAAGTCGTCACGTTCCTTCCAGCGCAGCGCATGACCCGTGCGCAGCTCGGCGAGGCCATGGCCATACATCGGGGCGGTGTCGAAGAAGCGGACGCCGGCCTCCCAGGCGCGCGCGAACATTGCTTCCGAGGTCGCCTCGTCGATCTCGCGAAAGATGTTGCCGAGGGGTGCCGTTCCGAAGCCGAAGGCGGTCACCTCCAGTTCCGTCCTTCCGAATTTTCTCTTTTGCCCAGGGTGCATGTTTTCCTCCATAAGTAACTGAATGGTGAATAGTATGCATGGCCCTAAACGGCTGTGCAAGCAGCATCCTTTTCGGCCTCCAAGTTTTTCGTCTTGACGACATCCGGCTTCAGAATATATGTAACTAGATAGTTACTAGAGATGAGGCGAGGCAGATGTATCTCACCGAAACGCAGGAGCAGGTGCGCGACATGGCGCGTGCCTTTGCCGACGAAATGATCCGCCCGATGGCAGAGGAGCTCGATCGCGAAGAGCGCTTCCCGGTGGGGCTTTACGATGAAATGGCAAAGCTCGGCCTTTTTGGCATCGGCGTGCCGGAAGAACTCGGCGGGCCGGGGTTCGATACGCTCACTTACGCACTTGTCATGGAGGAGCTGAGCCGCGGCTACGCATCCGTTGCCGACCAGTGCGGCCTGATCGAACTCATCTCGACCTTGCTCGTCCGCCACGGGACCGAAAGCCAGCAGGCGATGTTGCCTAATATCCTCGGCATGCGCGCCAAGGTCGCCTATTGCATCACCGAGCCGGAAGCCGGCACTGACGTTTCGGGCATCCGCACCACGGCAGAGCGTGACGGCAACGGCTGGCGGCTCAATGGCGGCAAGATCTGGATCCACAACGCGCCGGTCGCTGACTACGGCTTCGTACTGGCCAGGACCGACAAGGAAGCGGGAAACCGCGGCATGTCGATCTTCATCGTCGACCTGCACGCGGCGGGTGTCGAAAAGGGGCCCAAGGAACACAAGATGGGACAGCGGGCGAGCCAGGTCGGCGCGCTGAATTTCGACGACGTCAAGCTTTCGGCCGACGCTCTCTTGGGCACGGAAGGCCGCGGCTTCCACATGATGATGTCGGTGCTCGACAAGGGTAGGGTCGGCATCGCGGCGCTCGCCGTCGGTATCGCCCAGGCGGGGCTCGAAGCGGCGCTCGACTATGCCGGGACACGCAAGCAGTTCGGCAAGGCCATCGCTGATTTCCAGGGTGTGCAGTGGCTCCTTGCCGACATGGCGAAGGACATCGAGGCTGCCCGTCTGCTCGTCCATTCGGCCGCTTCCAAGATCGATAGCGGCGCCGACGCCACCAAGGCCTGTTCGATCGCCAAGTGCTTTGCCGGTGATGTGGCCGTGCAGCGGACGGCCGATGCAGTGCAGGTCTTTGGCGGCTCCGGCTACATTCGCGGGTTCGAAGTCGAACGCCTCTACCGCGATGCGAAAATCACGCAGATCTATGAGGGCACGAACCAGATCCAGCGCATGATCATCGCGCGCGAACTCCTGAAGAAGGGCGCACGGGCATGACCGGGTCTGAGCCTCGCCCCGTCGCACTGGTGACCGGTTCCTCGCGCGGGATCGGGCTTGCCGCCGCAGAAGCCCTGGCGCGGGAAGGATTTGCGGTCGCGCTCAACGGACTGCCGGATGATGCCGAACTGCCGTCAGCAGTCGAGCGGATCGCCGCTTACGGTGTCCCGGTCATGGCTGCGGCCTTCGATGTCAGCGCGATTGCCGGCCACGATAGCGCGCTCGCAGCGATTGAAGCCGAACTGGGCCAGATCACGACGCTCGTCAACAATGCGGGTGTCGGCGTTCTCAGGCGCGGCGACATGCTGGAGGTGTCGGAGGAAAGCTGGGATCGCTGCTTCGCCGTCAACACCAAGGGTATGTTCTTTCTGAGCCAGGCCTTTGCCCGGCGTCTTGTCGCCCGTAGCAAGGGCGCGCTCTTCCATTCGATCATCAATGTCACCTCGTCGAATGCCGTCGCGGTGGCCGAGCAGCGGTCGGAGTACTGCGCGTCGAAGGCGGCAGCCGCGATGGTCTCCAAGACGCTCGCCGTCCGGCTTGGACGGGAAGATGTCGCCGTCTACGACGTCCAGCCTGGTCTGATCGCCACGGAGATGACCGCACCCGTCATCGACGCCTATCGCGAGCGGGCGGAGGAGGGGCTCACGCTCTTCCCGCGCGTCGGAAGGCCCGAGGAAGTCGGTGCCCTGATCGCATCGCTTGCGGCGGGGCGTCTTCCCTACACCACCGGAATGACGATCCCGGCTGACGCCGGCATGCTCGTCCCGCGCTTTTGAGGTCCCCATGAAAATCGCGCTTCCCGATACTGATGGACGCCTGTCCGACTATGCCCTCATCGGCACGCCGATCGCGGCTGCGACACTTGGCAGGAACCCGGCGCGTGTCGTCTATTCCGCGGCTCACGTGGTCGCCGACCCGTTCACAGCCAGCGATCCGTCCGGCCGCGCCGCCGTCGACTGGGAAAAAACCATGGAGTTCCGCCGCTATCTCGCGGGCCTCGGGCTCGGCATCGCCGAGGCGATGGATACGGCGCAGCGCGGCATGGGCCTCGACTGGCCGGGCGCTCTGGAACTGATCCGCCGCACGCGGGAAGAACTGCCGGACGCCGTCGTCGCCAATGGCTGCGGCACTGATCATCTCGACCCGGCGACCGTAACCAGTATCGAAGATGTTCGGAGAGCCTATCTGGAACAGGTGGAGGCGATCCAGAAGGTCGGCGGGCGACTTATCCTCATGGCGTCTCGTGCCCTGGTGCGGGTCGCTGAGCGACCGGACGATTACGTCAAGGTCTATTCCGATGTGCTAGCCGCCTGTGACGCGCCTGTGATCCTGCACTGGCTGGGCGAGATGTTCGATCCGCAGCTCGCCGGCTATTGGGGCAGCAGGGATTTCGACCCGGCGATGCAGACCGCGCTTGCCGTCATCGACGCAGATGCAGCCAAGGTCGACGGCATAAAAATCTCCCTTCTCGACAAGGAGAAGGAAATCGTCATGCGCCGCCGGCTGCCTGCCGGCGTTAAGATGTACACGGGTGACGACTTCAACTATCCCGAACTGATCGAGGGCGACAGCGAAGGATTTTCGCATGCCTTGCTCGGTATATTCGACCCCCTGGCCCCGGCTGCGGCTTACGCGGTGGAGAGGCTTGGCGAAGGGGATCGCGCAGGCTTTCGCGCAACGCTTGATCCGACCGTGCCGCTCGCGCGGCTGATCTTCCGGGCGCCGACGCAGTACTACAAGACCGGCGTCGTCTTCCTTGCCTGGCTGAACGGCTTTCAGGATCACTTCGTGATGTTGAATGGCGCGCAGGCCATGCGGCCGCTGCCTTACTTCGTCGAGCTGTTCAGGCTCGCTGACCAATGCGGGCTCTTGCGCGATCCGGCGCTTGCCGTGGATCGGATGAAGAAGCTGCTTGCGCTCTATGGAGCGTAGCCATGCGTGATTTCACCACCGACCATTCCGCCCTGGCGCTGAACACCGCCAGCCTCGGGCACAACCTCGATGGCCATGGGGCGGGCTGGTCGCCCGAGCGCGTTATCGACGCCTGTGCGGAACGTGGCTTCGGCTCGATCGTCTTCTGGCGCCGCGAGATCGGCTCGCGCGCGATTGAAATCGGCGAACGAGCGCGGGCAAGCGGCCTCTCGATTGCCGGTCTCTGCCGCACACCGTTTCTCGTCGGTGCGGAAGCTGTCGATCGACAAAGCGTCATCGACGAAGCGAAGGCCGCGATCGACATGGCCGCGGGACTTGGAGCATCGGTGCTGACGATCGTCGTCGGCGGCGTGCATCCGGGAACCAAGGGCACGGGAGAGAGCCTGAAGATCGTCGCCGATCGTGTCGGCGAGATCGCGCCCTATGCCGCGGGCCGAAACGTCAATCTGGCACTCGAGCCGCTCAATCCTGTTTATGCGGGGAACCGGTCCTGCCTGACGACGCTGCGCGATGCCGTCGATATTTGTGATGTGGTCGGGGCGACCAATCTCGGCGTCGCCATAGACGTCTACCATGTGTGGTGGGACAGCGAGATCCAAGCCCAGTTGCAGCGCGCGGGCGCCGAGCGGATCTTCGGCTATCACCTCTGCGACTGGCTCGCCGACACGCGCGACGTGCTTCTCGATCGCGGCATGATGGGCGATGGGGTCGCTGACCTGAAGTCGCTGCGACGGAGCGTCGAAGACGCGGGTTATGCGGGTCCCTGCGAGGTCGAGATCTTTTCCGCAAACAACTGGTGGAAGCGGGACCCGGGCGAAGTCCTCGACGTGATGGTCGAACGCTTCCGCACAATCTGCTGACGATTTGGCTGCTGACGATTTGGGAGGCAAACATGAAGATCCTGGTCACCGTCAAGCGGGTGGTTGACTACAACGTCAAGATCCGGGTGAAGGCAGACGGTTCGGGCGTCGAACTTGCGAACGTGAAGATGTCGATGAACCCTTTCGACGAAATCTCGGTCGAAGAGGCGCTCAGGCTGAAGGAAGCCGGCAAGGCTGAGGAAGTCGTCGTCGTTTCCGTCGGTCCGGCCAAGGCCGAAGAGACGCTGCGCACCGCGCTCGCCATGGGTGCCGACCGCGCCATCCTGGTTGAGACCGAAGACCAGGTCGAGCCGCTCGCTGTCGCCAAGATCGTCAAGGGTGTGGCCGAGGCTGAACAGCCGGGCCTGATCATCGTCGGCAAGCAGGCGATCGACGACGATTCGAACCAGACCGGCCAGATGCTGTCGGCCCTGCTCGGCTGGGCGCAAGGCACCTTCGCCTCCAAGGTCGAGATCGGCGACGGCAAGGCAACCGTGACGCGCGAAGTCGACGGCGGTCTGCAGACCATCGACATCAAGCTGCCGGCCGTCGTCACCACCGACCTGCGTTTGAACGAGCCGCGCTACGCCTCGCTGCCGAACATCATGAAGGCAAAGAAGAAGCCGCTCGACAGACACACCCCGGCCGACTTCGGCGTCGACACCGCTGCCCGCCTCAAGGTGCTGAAGACCGAGGAACCGTCGGGCCGCAAGGCCGGCATCAAGGTCAAGTCGGTCGCCGAGCTCGTCGAAAAGCTTAAAGTCGAAGCCGGCGTGCTCTGATTTAAGGAAGGGAGATTTTATCATGGCCATTCTTCTTCTGGCTGACCACGACAGCAACCACCTTTCCGACCAGACCGCCAAGGCGCTGAGCGCGGCCTCGAAAATCGCCAGTGGGACTGGAGCCGATGTGCATGTGCTGGTCGCCGGCGCCGGCGCCAAGGCTGCAGCCGAGCAGGCCGCCAAGCTTGCGGGCGTTGCCAAGGTGCTCGTTGCCGACGACGCCTCGCTTGCCAATAACCTCGCAGAACCGCTCGCTGCCCTGATCGTCTCGCTCGCCGGCAACTACGACACGATCGTTGCCGCCGCCACCTCGGTCGGCAAGAACGTCATGCCGCGCGTTGCAGCCCTGCTCGACGTTTCCCAGGTCTCGGAAATCATCGAGGTCGTCTCGTCCGATACTTATCTGCGTCCGATTTATGCCGGCAACGCCATCCAGACGGTGCAGACGACCGAAGCCAAGCGCGTCATCACCGTGCGCACCGCCTCCTTCGCGTCCGCCCCGGAAGGCGGTTCGGCTGCGATCGAGAGCGTCTCGGCCGCCGCCAACCCCGGCGTTTCCTCCTTCGTCGCCGACGCCCTGTCGTCGTCCGACCGCCCGGAGCTGACGTCTGCCAAGATCATCATCTCCGGCGGTCGTGCGCTCGGTTCTTCCGAGAAGTTCAGGCAACTGATCCTGCCGGTGGCCGACAAGCTCGGTGCTGCCGTCGGTGCTTCGCGCGCTGCGGTTGATGCCGGTTACGCGCCGAACGACTGGCAGGTCGGCCAGACCGGCAAGGTCGTTGCCCCCGATCTCTACATCGCCTGCGGCATCTCCGGTGCCATCCAGCACCTCGCCGGCATGAAGGACTCGAAGGTCATCGTCGCGATCAACAAGGACGAAGAGGCACCGATCTTCCAGGTCGCCGACTACGGCCTGGTTGCCGATCTCTTCGACGCTCTGCCGGAACTCGAAAAAGCACTTTGAAGCGAACATGTCCAAGATGAGTGATCTGCCCGAACGCGAGAGCATGGAGTTCGACGTTGTGATCGTGGGTGCGGGGCCGGCGGGTCTTGCCGCGGCGATCCGGCTGAAGCAGGTCAATCCGGAGCTTTCGGTCGTCGTCTTGGAAAAGGGCGCCGAAGTCGGTGCGCATATCCTGTCGGGCGCCGTCGTCGATCCCATCGGCATCGACCGGCTGCTGCCGGACTGGCGCGACGACGCCGACCATCCGTTCAAGACCGAGGTGACGGACGATCACTTCCTGTTGTTGGGACCCGCCGGCTCGATCCGCCTGCCGAACTTCCTGATGCCGCCGCTGATGAACAATCACGGCAACTACATCGTATCGCTTGGGCTCGTCTGTCGCTGGCTGGCGACAAAGGCGGAGGAACTCGGCGTCGAGATCTATCCGGGCTTTGCCGCCACCGAAGTGCTCTACAACGACGAGGGTACGGTCATCGGGGTTGCCACCGGCGACATGGGCATCGAGAGGAATGGCGAACCGGGACCGAACTTTGCCCGCGGCATGGCGCTGCTCGGCAAATACACGCTGATCGGCGAGGGCGTGCGCGGTTCGCTCGCCAAGCAGCTGATCGCCAAGTTCGATCTCTCCAGGGACAGCGACGTCCAGAAGTTCGGCATTGGTCTGAAGGAACTCTGGCAGGTCAAGCCCGAGAACCATCGCCCGGGTCTGGTACAGCACTCCTTCGGCTGGCCGCTCGGCATGAAGACCGGTGGCGGTTCGTTCCTCTATCATCTCGAAGACAACATGGTCGCCGTCGGCTTCGTCGTGCACCTCAATTACAAGAACCCCTATCTCTTCCCGTTCGAGGAGTTCCAGCGCTTCAAGACGCATCCGGCGATCCGCGGCACCTTCGAGGGCGGCAAGCGGCTTTCCTATGGCGCGCGTGCGATCACCGAGGGCGGCTACCAGTCAGTGCCGAAGCTGTCCTTCCCCGGCGGCGCGCTGATCGGCTGTTCGGCCGGTCTCGTCAACGTGCCGCGCATCAAGGGCAGCCACAATGCGGTACTTTCAGGCATTCTCGCGGCCGAGAAGCTGGCAGCGGCGATTGCCAGTGGCCGCGCCAATGACGAGCCGATCGAGATCGAACGCGGCTGGCGCGACAGCGCCATCGGCCAGGACCTGAAGCGGGTGAGGAACGTCAAGCCGCTGTGGTCGAAGTTCGGCACGGCGATCGGCGTTGGGCTCGGGGGTCTCGACATGTGGACCAACCAGCTGTTCGGCTTCTCCTTCTTCGGCACGCTGAAGCACGGAAAGACCGACGCGCAGTCGCTCGAACCCGCAGCGCAGCACAAGAAGATTGACTATCCGAAGCCGGACGGGGTTCTGACTTTCGACCGGCTGTCGTCGGTGTTCCTGTCGAACACCAACCACGAGGAAGACCAGCCGGTCCATCTCCAGGTGAAGGACATGGATCTGCAGAAGCGTTCCGAGCATGACATCTATGCCGGTCCGTCGACGCGCTACTGTCCGGCCGGGGTCTACGAATGGGTGGAGAAGGACGGCAGGCAAGTCTTCGTCATCAACGCCCAGAACTGCGTGCACTGCAAGACCTGCGACATCAAGGACCCGAACCAGAACATCAACTGGGTGCCGCCACAAGGCGGCGAAGGCCCGGTCTATCCGAACATGTAATGGTCGGATGGCGGGCGGCATGGCCTGCGTGGACAGGGCCGGGAGCGAGACCAGAGATTTCTCCGCAGAATGCCGCCTGATGGACTTATAGGACGGTGCCCTGATATCAAGACTGGCGTATACGCCTTGTGGTTATAGTCACGGTTGGATAGCGTTGCTTTCACCCTCAGGAGAATGCCTATGATTGCCTTCGTATCGCTTCCGACATCGCTGGCCGCAGCGGCGAGCGGAATGGCAGTCTTGTCCTCGAGCAGAGGATAGTCAGCGCTCCCGTTCGGCTTTGAATACCTTTGGGTTTGTCAGAAAGCCGAAAATGATCACTGAAGTAACGAAAGATGATTTCGATGCGATGCTTGCCGGCTTCGCACGAGAAGGGCTCTATCTTGCGCCCGACGTTGTAATCGCACCTCCGGAAGTGCTGGTCATGCTCCGCAGCCTTGCCGACGACGTTGGGCAACGGTTCGCGCCCGCGGCTTGGTGGATCGTGAATGAAGGCGAAGTCGTCGGCCTTTGCTCCGTCATCAGAGTTCCCCATGAAAGAGACGTTCATATCGGTTATGGCATCGCACCGACGCGTCAAGGGCGGGGCTTTGCTACACAGGCCGTAAGCCAGATACTCTCCTGGGCGCGGAGCGATCCACGGGTCGCTCAGATTTCGGCTGAGACGGGCGTCGAAAACATCGCGTCGCAACGCGTTCTGGAGCGAAATGGCTTCCTGCGTGTCGGCCAACGTGTCGATGCCGAAGACGGCCTCGTCATCTGCTGGCGTGCAATGACAGAGTAAGGTAACCGAACCGACGCTTCGGGGCGCCGCCCTGGAGCGTCGGTCGCTTCAGCAGCCTGTTCACGGTGCAGATTTGCCGCCGGACCGCCGGGAGAGCTTTCCCTTCAGATGAACCCGAAATCGACGGATGCGTTAAATTCCCGCCGGTCGTACGGATAGGTGTAGCAGGTGTACCAGATGCTGCCCTGACCGAGCAAAACAATCACTCGTTCAAGAAGGGTCCTCCGGTATTCGCTCTTTCGAGCCGGTATAGTCGTCGGCATGTTGCTGGCATCCTCCCAATTTTTGATCTGGCGAGCTTCAGTGTGCGGCCTCCATTTTCCTCATGGCGCGACGGATTTCTCACCTGCGTTGATCTTACTGACTATCCGGCTCGCAAATCACGCACGGAATGCCGAAGAGAGCTTTCAGGATTTTCGATGAAACAAGGCCGCCGAAATCCTCAAAACTAAAGGCAGCGCCGTGCGCCGCCCGGATTGCCGGAGGTGTGTTTCGGAAGCTCCAGGAGATCGTCGGAGGACCAATGCTCTCACACTTTAAGGACCCATCATTGTTTCGCCAGGCGGCCCTCGTTGGCGGCGAGTGGATCGAGGCGGACGCGGCAAACGCGATCGAGGTGAACAATCCGGCGACGGGCGAGATCATCGGCCGGGTGCCGAAGCTCGGCGCCAAGGAAACCAGGGCTGCGATCGAGGCCGCGCGCGTGGCCCAGAAGACCTGGGCAGCGCGCACGGCCAAGGACCGCGCCGGCGTGCTGCGCAAGTGGTTCGAGCTGATGATCGAGAACAAGGACGATCTCGGCCGCATCCTGACGCTGGAGCAGGGCAAGCCGC